>JBMLOR010000254.1:0-1743 GCA_049242865.1 Chitinophagaceae bacterium
AAAATCAATAGCAATAGAAGATGAGTTTACATTATCAGGGAAGTCGTTATCACATGGGTGTTTTTTGTTGCAGCTACATGTGAAAATGGTGATAATTACAAATAAGGTTATTTTATTTTTCATTATGATTCGCTTTAAATTTATTAAAAGGTTTTTTCTTATTGTTTTTGGTGGCTAATTAATGTACAAACAAATGGGGTAAATTATAGAATCTTGTGAAAAAAATTTATAATTATTTTGAATAAATTGTTGTTTTTAAGCTTAGCATTTTCTTTTACTATTTGCATTAAAACGGCACAAATAATATAAAAGGCTTTTTCAAAAATATTTTGCTGTAATACTTGTAAATAGTGTGTGTTGGGTGCTTGTTGTTTAACAAAAGTGGAAAGTTTAAGTTGAAGTGTTTCATTTAAGTAGCGTTAACAAAGTAAACCTAAGGCTAATTTTTGAATAAACTACAAATTTTCAAAAATTTAATATTCATGTATAGGTATGTCTGCTCTACAATTAAAGAATCAACCAATCAATAAATCATCAATACAAAATAGTTTTATAAGGATACCTAATAGCATACATGTCTCTTACTTTTTGTAGTATAAAGCTTCTTAAATCATCTAAGTTTGTTCGGTTTAGGGCCGAAATAAAAATGCAATTACCCTCGGTATTGTTTTCCCATTTTTCGTACAACTCTCTCCATATTTCAGCTTTTACATCATCGCTCAACCAATCATCGAAATTGTTTTTTTCGTACAAATCAGTTTTATTGAAAATGGTGAGTATGGGTTTGTCAAAAGCTTTTAATTCTTGTAAGGTTTTGTTTACAGTACCTAATTGGTCTTCGTGTTGAGGATGTGCAATATCAACAACATGCAACAAAATATCGGCTTCACGTACTTCATCTAAAGTACTTTTAAAACTTTCTACTAAATGGTGAGGTAGTTTACGAATAAAACCAACTGTATCGCTCAATAAAAAAGGGGTGTTTTCGTACACAATTTTTCGTGTAGTGGTATCTAGGGTTGCAAATAATTTATTTTCTGCAAAAACGTCACTTTTACTTAATACATTCATCAACGTGCTTTTACCAACATTGGTATATCCTACTAGTGATACTCTAATTAATTCGCCACGTTCTTTGCGTTGCGTAAAAGCTTGTTTATCAATTTCGCCTAATTTCTTTTTAAGCAATGCAATTTTATCTTTAACAATACGGCGGTCTGTTTCAATTTCAGTTTCACCGGGGCCACGTGTTCCTATACCACCACCTTGTCGTTCAAGGTGCGTCCACATACCTCTTAATCGTGGTAATAAGTATTGATATTGTGCCAATTCTACCTGAACTTTTGCTTGTGCAGTACGAGCACGGCGAGCAAAAATGTCTAATATTAAATCGCTTCTGTCAATTACCGTTTTCTTAATTTCTTTGCTAATGTTTAAAAGTTGTTTTCCTGTAAGTTCATCATCAAAAATTACTACATCAATATTTTTATTAGCTACATAAGCTGCAATTTCTTCAACTTTTCCTTTACCTATAAAAGTTTTGCTATCGGGGTGTGCAAGTTTTTGGGTAAAGGTTGCCACAGTAATAGCTCCTGCAGTTTCTGCTAAAAAAGCCAATTCATTTAAATATTCTTGTACCTGCTCAGCAGTTTGGTTTTGCTGAATTACACCTACTAAAATGGCACGCTCTTCGTGTTTTACCTTTTGTTGTTTATCTATCAAAGCCTTAATTATTTATGCAAA
>JBMLOR010000255.1:0-11731 GCA_049242865.1 Chitinophagaceae bacterium
TATTATACTTAAACTCGCTGCCAATACATTATATGTACTTGCTGTGGTAATATTATTTTGGCTTCCGCTACCACCTGTATAAGTAAAATCTAAAGTTTCTTTGGTTAAACCACCACCACTTTGAAAAACTATAACACCACAACCAAATTGTATTTGATAAGTAACATCTACATTATTGCTTGCTCCCAAATTAGATAAATTAAAAATTGGTTGATTAAGGTTAGTGATATTAAATTCACTCACTGTCATACCAATAGTACTTGTTGCCATACTACCTGGCACATAAGTTCCTCCTGCTGGGATTTTTAAAGTAAATCTAGGATTTACTAAAGCATAACCGTTGCCATTACTAATGCGTAGGCTATTGGTTTGAGCTACATCGCAAACAGTAAATGTACCTGTACTGTTGTAACTAGCAGTAATGCTTTGGGCATTGCTGTTTAAAACAAAAAAAAGCACCAAAAAACTACTAAAAAATAGTTTTTGATAATTTAGTTGAAAAAACAGCTTCGACTTTTTTGTTGAAACTAATGTACTTTTAAAAATACTCATGGTAGCTTTTTATTTATATATATTTTAAATTCCGCTTTGTTATTTATTACTCTATCACCCTTGTTCTTCAATAATCATTTACAAACAATATTTAGTTCATTTCTCCATCATCATTCAAAATGTATAATACCTCAATTTTCCCCTAATGATTGGAGGATATATTTTTTAATGTCTCAAATTCCAATAATTATTTATCAAAAAAATAAAAGCTAATAAGCAACTATTTTTTTCAAATAATTTAAATACTTAATTTTCAATAGGTTACAACTAACAGGTTGTTTTTGCAGGAGAACGGTTCACAGATATCAGATAAATACAAAATAACGACCAAACATCAGCATTGATTTAATTTGTAGTGACTAATGTTGATTTTTGTTGACTAATGCTTAAAAGTTAGCACAAATTAGCTTTACTTGTTAAAATTTCAAGCTTACAAACACTTCTAAAAAAGTTTTATTTTTTCCACTTCATGGAATTATGACTATTTCTAGAACATTAAATTAGATTTTGGGAATGCTTATTGAAAAACTAAAGGAGCTATTCATCAAAATTTATTTATAAAATGTTAAAATAAATTTGCTTTTTATTTTTTACCCACTACATTTGCACTCAATTTTTAAAAATTATAATTTATTTCAAAATGAAAAAAGTTTTCGCTCTATTAGCAATCGCAGGTTTTGTAGCATGTAACAACGCTGAAAATGCAACTCCAAAAGTTGATACTCCAGCTACTCCAGAAGTTAAAGTTGATTCTCCAGCTGCTAAAGTTGATTCTCCAGCTGCTAAAGTTGATTCTCCAGCTACTGCTGCTCCAGCTGCACCAGCTGCTCACTAATATTTTAATTAGTAAAATAATTAAAAAGTCCTTTTTACTTTGTAAAAAGGACTTTTTGCTTTTAGAATATGCCGAACTCTTTTTTCAAATTCAAACAATTCACCATAAATCAATCTCAAACAGCTATGAAGGTTTGTACCGATAGCTGCATTTTTGGGGCTATTGTTGCTAAAGAAAATATTAATAACTCAATTCAACAAACACTTGACATTGGCACAGGTACAGGATTACTTACGTTAATGCTTGCACAACTTGAAAATTTTAACCAGATAACTGCTATTGAAATTGATAACGCTGCATTTTTACAAGCACAAGAAAACTTTAAAGATTCGAAGTTTTACCACAAAATCAGTATACAAAATGCCAATATCCTTAATTGGGAAAATCATGTAAAATATGATGTAATTATTTGTAATCCTCCTTTTTATGAAAATGAACTTATCAGTGATGATTATCATAAAAACATAGCTATGCATAGCAGTTTACTTTTGCATGAAGATTTGCTAAAAACTGCTACTCAACATTTGCATAAGCTTGGCAGTTTTTGGGTTCTTTTACCATATAGCTATCAAGAAAAATTTATTAGCAAGGCTGCACAAAACCAACTATTTTGTAAAAAAAAAGTTTTACTAAAAAACACTATTAATAAACCGCCTTTTAGAGTGATTATGGAATTTACGCAGGATAAAAATGTTGAATTACACTGCAGTGAACTCATTATTAAAAACTCCCAAAACAACTATACCAATCAGTTTATTGAATTGTTGCAACCTTACTATCTGTATTTATAACTTTACAATATCTTTAATCCATCCCATAACAATATTAAACTGCTCCTCTTTAGTTAAATTACTGTTATCCAAAATTAGTGCATCATCTGCTTTTTTTAAAGGACTAACTGCTCGGGTGCTGTCTATAAAATCACGTTCCTTCAAATTTTTTTCAACTTCTTCTTTGCTTACAATTTTATTATTAGCAATTAATTCTTTATATCTTCTTTCTACCCTTACATCTTCACTTGCAGTAACAAATATTTTTAATTCGGCATTCGGAAAAACCGTTGTTCCAATATCTCTTCCATCCATAACTACACCACCTTGTAATCCCATAGCTTGTTGCTGTGCAACGGCAAAAGTTCTTACTTGTGGCAAAGCAGCAACTATACTTACATAATTACTAACTTCCATACCCCTTATATTTTCTTCAACATCAACTCCATTAAGCGTAACATTACTTTTATGGTGCAAAGGGTTATAAACAAAACCTATGGTAATTTGCTGCAAAGCATTACTAATTTCCGTTTCATCATTAACATCAATATTATGTTGCAGAAAATACAAAGTAATTGCTCTATACATGGCACCAGTATCAACAAAAATATATTCTAGTTTATTGGCTAACTCTTTTGCCAAAGTACTTTTACCACAGCTCGAAAACCCATCTATAGCAATAATAATTTTTTTCATTTTATTGTTTAAATAATTAAGATATGTATGTAACTCAACTTAAGTTTTAATCAAAAACCCATTGCACACTTCCAACGCTAAACGTATCCCACAGTGCATTTTCTATTTCTAATTCTCCATTTTTATTAACACCTTTAAGCAAACCATTTATATTTATTGAGCCTTTCTTGAGTTTTATATTCTCATTTTTTTTATATAACAGATGGTTATATTGTTGATGTATAATATCAATTTCAGTATTAAGCCATTTTTCGTATTCGTTAAAAAAATAATTCCACAGATTTTCTGTTAGTTCCAGCAAATTGTAATCTTGTTGTGTAATTTGCTGTAGAGATATTGCCCTATTCAAGTTATCGCCAAAATTTGTTTCATTTACATTTAAGCCAATACCAACTACTGCAAATTTTGTATTGTTAACTTTAGTAGTTTCAATTAAAATCCCCCCTGCCTTTTTGTCATTTATAAAAATATCATTAGGCCATTTTACAAAAGTTGGTTGGTTAATGTTTTTTTTAACAAAATCACAACAGGTAATTCCAGCCAATGCCATTAAACTAAATGGGTTAGCAAAAATTGGGCTGTTTACATCAATTACAATACTTATTGTAAGATTTTTGTTTGCATTTGTATACCAAGTTTTTCCCATTTGCCCTTTGCCAGCAGTTTGATGATGGGCAAATATGCAAGTGCCATGTTGTGCCTTAAATTGCTTTATTAGTTGTAGGGCATAATTATTGGTGCTGTCAACTTCGTTGAGTTCTATAATTTTTTGGGAGAAGTTCATTAATGCAAATATGCCACTAAAACTAAAATACCCCCAATAGTACATTTAGGTTTTTTGTTTACAATTCTGCATTATTTTCGCCCAAACTTTTTATAAGCCTTAGTGTAAACCATTTTTATGGCTTAGGTGTTATTAATTAATGATTAAAAAATAATTTTTGGGAAATTTAAACGAATTAGAAAAAAGGAAAAAAAGTGCTAATAAGCTAACTAAAAACTCAAAATTGTATAAAGCAGTTATCGAAGCATTACAAGGTATTAAAGGAGAAAACATTGTTACACTCGATTTAAGAAATGTTAATGAATCGGTTGCTGATTTTTTTGTAGTTTGTAGTGCATCTAGCACCACACAAGTAAAAGCCTTAGCCGATAATGTAGATAAGGTAGTTGCTGAAAAATGTGATGAACGTCCTTACAAACAAGAAGGTTACACAGCACTACAATGGGTTTTAATGGATTATGTAAATATTGTAGTACATATTATGCATCCCACAGCAAGAGAGTTTTATAAATTAGAAGAAATGTGGAGCGATGCTGTTCCAACCTTACACGATTAAAATGTTTACAACAGTTAAATGCACGATACCAAATACATGCATGATACCAAATAATTAAAATAAAATGGAAGATAAACAACAATTGGAAAATCAAAAAAACGATAAAAAACCGCCAAAATTAAACACGGTTTTTGACGATGATAAAAAACCACGCAAAGGTCCAAAATTCAATATCTATTGGATTTATGCTATTATTGGCTTAGCTCTTTTAAGTGCTAATTTTTTAAGAATGGCTCCCGAGCTTTATGAAGTGGTTGAAAAAGACTTTAAAGAAAAAATGCTGTATACAGGCGATGTGGATAGGGTAATTTTATATCCTTTAGTTTCTGAAGTAAAAGTATTTATTAAAAAAGATAGTATTTATAAGCCTTACTATCAAAAACTTGGAAAAGATATACGTATACAATATGATAGTACAAAGGCAAAATCTGGCCCTTTATTCAAATTTAATATAGCCGATCCTAAAACTTTTCAAGCAACAATAAATGCCGAAACTGAAAAAAGAGGACTACCCACTTTAGCAATAGCTGTATCGCAAGACCAAAGTTTTTTCAACAGTTCGTTATTCTCTACTATAGTTACCATGATGCTTATTGTGGGAATTATGGTATTAATGATGCGTAAAATGGGAGGTGGCCAAGCTGGTGGTGGCCCTGGTGGAATTTTTAATATTGGAAAAAGTAAAGCTACTTTATTCGATAAAGGCACTAAAGTAAATATCAACTTTTCAGATGTTGCTGGGTTAGATGAGGCCAAAGTTGAGGTAATGGAAATTGTTGATTTCCTTAAAAATCCAAAAAAATATACTGCTTTAGGAGGCAAAATTCCTAAAGGTGCTTTGTTAGTTGGCCCTCCTGGTACGGGTAAAACTTTACTTGCAAAAGCAATGGCTGGCGAAGCTCAAGTACCTTTCTTTAGCTTAAGTGGTAGCGACTTTGTAGAAATGTTTGTAGGTGTTGGTGCTAGCAGAGTAAGAGATTTATTTAAACAAGCAAGAGAAAAAGCCCCATGTATTATTTTTATTGATGAAATTGATGCTATTGGTAGAGCTAGAGGCAAAAATGCAGTAATGAGTAACGATGAACGAGAAAACACCCTTAACCAACTTTTAGTTGAAATGGATGGATTTGGAGGCGATACTGGAATTATAATTTTAGCTGCAACAAACCGCCCTGATGTATTAGATACTGCTTTATTACGACCAGGAAGATTTGATAGACAAATTAGTATTGATAGACCAGATGTTAAAGGCAGAGAAGCCATTTTTAAAGTTCACCTACAGCCAATAAAAGTTTCTGAAAATTTAGATATACATAAACTTGCCGAGCAAACACCAGGTTTTGCAGGTGCCGATATTGCAAATGTTTGTAACGAAGCTGCATTAATTGCTGCTCGTAACAACAAAGCAGGTGTAGATATGAAAGATTTTCAAGATGCTATTGATAGAGTTATTGGAGGTTTAGAAAAGAAAAATAAAATTATAGCTCCACACGAAAAAGCAATAATTGCATACCACGAAGCAGGACATGCAGTTTGTGGATGGTTTTTAGAACACGCTCATCCTTTATTAAAAGTAACTATTGTACCTCGTGGCACTGCAGCACTTGGCTATGCACAATACACGCCAAAAGAACAATATTTGTACAATACCGATCAACTTACACACGATATATGCATGACACTTGGTGGACGTGCTGCTGAAGAAATTTTCTTTGGAAAAATATCTACAGGAGCTGGCAGCGATTTGCAACAAGTAACTCGTACTGCCTACAGTATGGTTACTGTATATGGCATGAGTGAAAAAGTAGGTAATGTAAGTTATTACGACCCACAAACTGAAGGTGGATTTACAAAACCATATAGTGAAGAAACAGGAAAACTTATTGATGAAGAGGTAAGAAGAATTGTTTCAGACGCCTATAAAGCCACCATTGCTTTGCTAACTGAACATAAAAGTGATGTAGAAAAACTGGCACAAGAATTACTATCAAAAGAAGTTTTACATAAGAGTGATGTAGAGGAATTAATAGGAAAACGTCCATTTGAAGAAAAAAAGATTTTAGAAGTTGAACAACCTAAAATTGAAACTTTAAATGAAGATGAAAAAATTATAAATCCTACCAACGACTAAGATTTTCTTACAATATATTAAAGGGAAATTCTTCATTGATTTTCCCTTTATTTTTAATTTAACATTGCCAATATGCAACTGCCAAATTCAAAAGAAAAAGTTTTACAAAAAATTAGAGAAGCATTGGTAAAACCTAGCGATAAGCCATTTGGTGATGAAACAATTGTTGACAACTATTTTCAGCCGTCTACTAAAGAACTAGAAATTGAGTTTGCCGAAAATTTTATTCAGCTGCAAGGTAAATTTGTTTACTGCAGTAGTTTTAGCAATATGCAAGAACAATTGTTACAGCTGCTAGCTTTAAAAAATTACACAAAAATTGTTTGTAAAGAACTGCATTTACAACAACAATTTATAGCCAATGGTTTTAATGGTATAAACAATAATAATAAAGTGGATGATTGTGATGTAGCCATTACAAGTTGTGAACAGCTTATTGCACGTACAGGCAGTATTTTATTAAGTAGTGCCAACGAAAGTGGGCGAACCACAAGCGTTTATACTCCAATACATATTTGCATTGCATACAGCCATCAACTAGTATATGATATAAGCCATGGTTTACAAAACATTAAAGAAAAATATAAACAACAATTACCCTCAGTAATTTCATTAGCCACAGGGCCAAGTAGAACTGCAGATATTGAAAAAACTCTAGTAGTAGGTGTGCATGGCCCTAAAGAAGTATATTGCTTTTTAATTGATGAATAAAAATACAACTATGGAAAACTGTACTTATCTATTTGTTTATGGATCTTTAAGAAGTGGTTTTAAATCACCTGCTTACGAGTATATTTCGCAATACTTTAATTTTGTTTCAGCAGCAAAAACCAAAGGAATTTTATATAACTTAGGTACACACCCTGTAGCTAAACCAACTGATGACAGTAAATATATAGTAGGTGAACTTTACCAAGTTTCGAATCCAAAATTTGCAAGTTATGCCTTTGCACAAATAGATGATTATGAAGGTATTGACAACACAGAAAACGAAAATACCGACTATATAAAATCTCTAGCAACCATTGAAACAGAAAACCACAGTTATACTGCTATTGTGTATTGGTATAATGGCAATGTAAACCAAGCCACCATTATTGAAAGTGGCGATGTGATGGATTTTAAGGTTTTGTAGAAAATGTATTATGCTTTTTGCAAATTTTAGTATTGACATTATTGTTGATATCAATGTCTCAGTTTTCCAAGTAACTACACTTTAAAGTTGTTGCGTTAAAATAATAATTGGCAGCATCTAAATTAAAAATCAAAAAGTTGTTGGTAAAAGCAACACATCAAGGGCGAAAGATTTTTAAGACTGTTTGTATAAATTAGGTAACTAAAAATTCTTATAAGCTAAACGTTGTTTAAAATATACATCAATAATATATGCCTAGTAAGCCATGAGTATTATGCAGAGATTAATAAACTTCTAGCTTCTAATTTTATTTTTAAACAATTTTCAAAAGTCTAATTCCATCTTTTTCAAATGAAATTTTTCGTTGTTTAAATAAATTCCCTGTGGTCATTTTAAAAGTTTTTTTACTCATGCCAAAAAATGCATAAATATCCTCGGGGGAAGATTTATCATGATATGGTAGGTAACCATTATTTTCATTCAATAATCGAAGCATTTTTTCAGTTTCATCTTCTACCCTTTTATAACCCATTTTGCCCAAAGCAACATCTATTTTATATTTAATTTCTGCTTCTGGGTCGGGGTTTTCAGGATATATTTTTTTTATAAATCCTTCAAATTTATCACCAATTTTTATATTTCTATACACTTCGTTCTCATGTAAAAGACCAATATGTTGGTTGTTGATGATGGCGATGTAACCAATATTTGTTTTTCTATAAATTACAAGTTGTACAACCTCTAATTCTTTAATTGTGAGCACATCGTTTTTAAAATTATGTTCTACTTTTTCATTTGCAACCAATCGACCTGTTTTTTTATCAATTTCAATTTTTACCAAATATTCTTGGTCAACAACCATTCTTGAAATTTGTTTTTGTCGAGGAATAAAAATGTCTTTCATAATTCCATTATCCAAAAATGCACCATATTCCGTAGTTGTTTTTACTTTTAATTTCACAATATCACCCACAACACCTTTTGGCACTTGGGTTGTTGCTATAAGCCTGTTTTCCCCATCATGATAAATAAATGCTTTAACTGTGTCACCAATTTTACAATCCTTTGGTACAAACCGTTTTGGCAATAAAATACCATCAGCATTATCATCCAAATACACACCAATATCTACCAATCTTGCCACTACTAATGTGTTTATTTCTCCAACTTTTATCATAAATTCTAAACTAATTTAATCAAATATAAACTAGATAAGTTTGTTTTAATTTAAGTAAAAATTTTGCCTAATAAACTAGCATCTTTGCAACAATTAAATTAAAATGAAACCCTTACCAAAAACTAGTTTTCAAGGTGTTACTTTAGAAGTGATGGTTACCGAATTATCTATCTTTATAGGTTGGGAAAAAATGGCTGAAAAAGTGCCGATTCGTTGCTTTATAAATAATCCTTCTATAAAATCGAGTTTGGCTTTTTTAAGAAAAACGCCTTGGGCAAGGCAAAAAGTTGAAATAATGTATGGGTTTAATATTAATAAAATTAATAAAGCGAAAGACGAAATTAAAATCGCTGAAATGAACGATATCGCTAAGCTTTTTAAGTAGTAATAAAATTAAAGATGCCTTTTAACATTAAAGGCAAAAAATAGTATGAAATTTACTGACCTAAATTTAAAAACACCAATCCTGAATGCTCTTGATGAATTGGGATATGAAAATGCAACTACCATACAACATAAGGTTTTTGGAGTAGCCATGTCGGGTCGTGATATTTGTGGTTTGGCACAAACAGGCACTGGTAAAACATTTGCTTATTTATTGCCCTGCATTCAGCAATGGAAATTTAGTAAAGATAAAGCTCCACAAATTTTAATAATTGTTCCTACCAGAGAATTAGTTGTACAAGTGGTAAATGCTGCAAAATCACTCACAACCTATATGAATGTGCTTGTGGTAGGTGTGTATGGTGGCGTAAATATTAATACGCAAGCTATTGAAGTTTCAAATGGCGTTGATATTTTAGTTGCCACACCAGGAAGGTTGTTTGACCTTGCAATGAATGGTGCTTTTAAAACTAAATCAATAAAAAAATTAGTGATAGATGAGGTAGATGAAATGCTTAATTTGGGCTTTAGAACTCAATTAAAAAATATGCTTGATTTGTTAACTGCAAAAAGGCAAAACCTTTTATTTTCTGCAACAATGACTGATGAGGTAGAAAGTATTATTGATACGTATTTTAATAATCCAGCAAGAGTAGAAGCTGCACCAGTGGGTACTCCTTTAGAAAACATTATTCAAACTGCTTATAGTGTACCTAATTTTTATACTAAAGTAAATTTATTAGAGCTTTTATTGAAAGATGATATTACCATGACCAAAGTATTGGTTTTTGCAGCAACCAAAAATTTGGTAGATGATTTGCATGACCAGTTGAGTGGAAAATTTCCTGAAACTTTTGGTGTTATTCATTCTAACAAAGAACAAAATCATCGTTTTAATACGGTTAAGCAATTCCAAAATGGTACTTATAGATTTATTATTGCCACTGATATAGTTGCAAGAGGAATTGACATTGCAGAAGTATCGCATGTTATAAATTTTGACACTCCTGAAGTGCCTGAAAACTATATACATAGAATTGGGAGAACAGGAAGGAAAGATAAAAAGGGAATTTCAATTACGTTTATTACAGAAAAAGAAAAACCTTTTTTTGAGGCTATTGAAGCCTTTATGAAACATAAAGTTGCAACTAGTACATTGCCAGAAACCTTAATAATTTCTAATGAACTTACAGAAGCTGAAAAGCCTAAAGTGCACATGAAAATTATAAAAATAAAGCAACCAAAAAAGGAAGAAGTAGGCCCAGCGTTTCATGAAAAATCGGCAAAAAATCAAAAAGTTAATTTTATTGTGAGGAAAAAAGATAGAATGATGAAAAAATATGGAAGGCCAAAAACCAGAGGAGCAAAACCAAAATAGTAACTTTTCTGTTAGGCTATTTTATAACTCATTAATTAATGCAATGTCTTTTATTCCTTTTTTCGCCTTTTTTGGTAGGCTTTGCCTTATTAATAATGGCTGAAAAAAATAATTTGGAACTCAAATTTCATTTACATAATTTTATTTTATAATTTGAAATACAATTTGCTCTTTTAAATTTAAAAAACTCAGTATATGAAAAAATTAAAAACGATTGCACTAGTAATCACAGTATGTACATTTTTTAGTTGCACTAAAACAGAATCCAACAATACAGTATCGCTTACAGATTTTGTAAAAACAATTTCTGTTACTGATGGAAGTGTTACCTATAAAGATGAAATATTTTATGATAGCCAAGGAAGAATTGACTCTATAAATAAAGAAAATGGTTATGGGAGATTTATCTACAAATACCCCACAACAAATAAAATAATAGGGCAATTAATAAGAAATTCTAACAATGAATTACAAATTTATATAGAAGTTTATTTGAACAGTTCTAACTTACAAGACAGTGCTTTTCAATACAACAATACAAAAGATAGTTCATCAGAGAAATGTGTTTATAATGCACAAGGCCAACTTATTAATTTCAAGCGTTATCGAATAAAAAATAAAGTTACTACTCACATAATATCAGAAACTGTTTATGAGTACAATCCTAGTGGTAATGTTATAAGAGAAACTACTACATATCATGGAGGAACCACACCTGTTATAACAAATTATACTTATACAAATACACCTTTTGTTTTCAAATATGGAACACTTTATCCTTATCCTTATCAAATACCTAACCATTTAGTGTTAAGAAAGACAGTTGCAGGTACATTTACACAAACAAGTGATTATTCATATACCTTTGATAATAAGAACAGAGTAAGCACAGAAAAAGAAGTCAGGAATTCAAGTGTAAGTATAGTTACAAATTATACATATTACTAGTATTAATACCATTATTTAAATTGTTATTGTATTTTACTTTATTGGCATGTATTAAAAAGGCATTAATTGCTAAATGAAAAAATTTAGCAAAACAAAATCCTTTGCATTTATATTAGCTGCATGTTCAACAGTCAATTACAATCTAAATTCACCCAAATTTATAATCATTTAAATGCTGCACAGCAGCAAGCTGTAAATGCTTTGCATGGTGCAATAATGGTAATTGCTGGGCCTGGTACTGGCAAAACACAAATTTTATCTGCCAGAATAGGCAAAATTTTATTAGAAACTGATGCTGCACCCGAAAATATTTTGTGCCTCACTTACACCGATGCTGGTGTAATTGCTATGCGTAAAAGATTGGCTCAGTTTATTGGCCCTGATG
>JBMLOR010000256.1:0-3150 GCA_049242865.1 Chitinophagaceae bacterium
GATTCAATTAATAATATTGAAATGGATAGAGAAACTAAAGAATTGAAAAATGATTTAGATGAACCAATTCCTAACAATACTTCAAAGCCAATAAAAGATAATAACAAAAATCCTATTACTTCAACTAAAGATACTTTGGCAATTTTAAAAAGAGATGATGAAGAGTAAATATTAAATTACTCCATTTTATCTGCTTAAGAATTTAAAACCTTACTTAATTTTTATTTCGGCTCAAGTCATTATTAAAAATTAGAAACTTTTAAAGAACAACAATTATTAGAATTTCATAAATTTATTTGAAGCTACTTTTTCATTTTTATTTTTTACTATTACATAGTAAATGCCTTTTGGGAATTCTCCAACATTAAGGCTTGCATTATTACTATTTGGAGTTTTTAAAATTAATGTTTGCCCTAGTTGATTTACAATTTTTAGTTCTTTAATAGTTTCGTTAAAATTTACATTAAGTATAGACGACGTAGGGTTTGGGTAAATATTCAAAGTGTAATTACTTGATACATTTCTTCTTACTTGTTCTATTTGTGAGCTTTGTATTTTGCCATCAAAGTCTTCACTTTGTATTCTGTAAAATAAGCTAAGCTGTTCATTGTTTGTTAAGTTGTCATCAAACTTATAAGTATTATCTCCCAATGCTTTAATGGTGTAAATAGTTTCAAAAGTTTTACCATCATAACTTCTTTGTACATGATAGCTTTTAACATTAATTTCATTTTTGGTTTCCCATAAACAGGTAACAGTTTCTTTATTTAAAGCAGTTTTAAAATAAATAAATGTTAAAGGTAAAAGGGTTGATGTTCGTATTAAAATTTTGCTAGTCCATGGTTGTAATGTTAAACTAGAAACTGTGTTTCCTTCTAAATCTCTCCAAACCCAACCATTTAAATTTTGTTGTACAGCGTTATCAGTTGGGTTTGTAAATATTTGGCTACTATCAATGCCGTTACTCCAAATGAAGTTGTTGATCACACCATTTGCATCAAAACCTAAGTTTTTCCAGCTTTTAAATGAGTCAACTTGTGGAGCAGCTCCTGGTCTGTTAAAAAATCTTGTTGTGGTGTATGGCTGGCAATAATAATTGGAGTCTATATTGCCAATTCTATAAGTATTGCTAAAGTCTACATATCTATAAAAAAAGTCGGTCGAGGTTTTTAAAAATATACTATTCTTTTTTATTACATAACCATTAATAGTATCAGCTGTACCTTGATTTGGATGCCCATTAAAATCAATACCATAATTAGCACCATAAATGGTGTTACCGATAATAGTATTATTTACATCACCAGCATTTTGAAAAATACCTTTTTGTGTTCTATCAAATATTGTATTTTCTTGTATTACACAGTTGTTAACATTAAAGTCAAAATAAATGGCAGGAGTTATAAAATTTGCATTTGTTGTGCCTTCAGTGCTTCCATCACTTTTGCTAATAAAATTATTTCTAAAAGTAATATGGTGACTTTGAGCACCAAAACTTTTTAGTGCACCGCCATCATTGTTTAAAAGCATTGCATTTTTTACAATATTTTTTTCAATTAAGTGGTAGCCACCATCAGCACTAATGCCACAATAGCCTGCACTGTCAATATCGTTGTGATGAGCAGTGCAACTATCTACAAAAGCAAATTTAATAGCAGTTAAATTTATCTCTGTTCCAATACCACTATTTCTATATTGACCAATATTTCTAAATGTAGAGTGATGTACATTGCAGTTGCCAGCTCCTGTGCCAGAAACAAAAACACCGATGCCATCATTTTCTCTAAAGCTACAATTGTTTATTTCGTTGTACTTTCCTTTGTCAAAAACACCATAATTATATTGTCTATTTAAGTTGCAATCTTTTATTAAAATAAATTTATTTGAAGTTGAAGCGGTGGCAATGCCTGCGTTCATTTGTTTTTCAAATTGTAAATTAAGGATAGAAATGTAAGATGCTGTTCCAGTAATATTAATTCCATTTGTATATACAGATGCTTCACATGATACAGTGTTGGGGTCTACACCATTACTTGGTAAATAACTTAATAGCATAGTTGTGCTATCAAATTTCCATTCGTTAGCAGTATCTAATAAATTAATATTATCATATAAAAAATAAGCATAATTGGCTATTGCAGCTAAACTCATTGTTGTATTGTAACTTAGTTTTTCGGCATTATTATATGCATTTACTGCACTTTTTTCCCAACACCATTGTGCAGTATGTACACAAACTCTGGAGTTATTAATATAGTTTGTAGGAATACTGCTTAAATCTGCATCTTTTAAATACGTTTTTTGTGCACTATCAAGCCATAAGTATCTACCATTATTGGGGTAACGAGCTAATGTTTGTTCTTTATCACTTACAAAAAAATTATTCATTTTTTGGGTAAGTGTTTTTTCATATTTATTGCCATTTAAAGTAAAGCCTGTTATAATTTCTGCACCATTAATTATTGGTTTTGCTCCATTGCCATAACTTGTAAAAACTATTGATGAGGTTGAATTACCTGATGCTGAAATGTTAATTTGACCTCTAAATATATCACCACATTTAAAAAAAACAGAATCTCCAGCAACTAAGATTAGTGTATTTAGTTTAGTAATTGTTTTGTATGGACTGCTCGATGAAATGCCACTGTTTGCATCATTGCCTGTGCTACTAAAGTAGTAGTTGGTGGCATTTGCTTTAATGCTTATTGCTAAAATGAATATAAATAGTAAGTTTCTCATTTTATTTTTTGTTTACAGATAGATACTTTTACAAAAAGTTTAACGATATGTTAAATTTATCTTTCAAAGATGCGAATTGTTTATTGTAAATGCATTTACTAAATCCTAAAAAGAATTTGTTTAAGCATATTCGTTTTTTAAAGTAAAACAATTTCCACATTTCCACATTTGGGCAACATCAATCTTAAATATTCAGTCTTCAATACTGCAAACCTCCTAT
Organism: Chitinophagaceae bacterium; assembly: GCA_049242865.1. GTDB lineage: Bacteria > Bacteroidota > Bacteroidia > Chitinophagales > Chitinophagaceae > CAIVPM01. Next base: position 2,960 of record JBMLOR010000256.1, read on the forward strand.
TTTTGCTGTCTAATTTTTAATGATGAAAATTTCTAATAAATTATTGTTAAGCATTATTCTTGTTGCAGTTGCAACTGGTTTATATAGAGCTACACCACTTAGAGAACAAGGTTTTGCACCTCAATTAGCGGTTACAATTTTTAGTGGTTTTTTGTTTGCCAATCATAAAAAATGGGCATTTGCTTTACCAT
>JBMLOR010000257.1:0-3285 GCA_049242865.1 Chitinophagaceae bacterium
TGCACCTTGGAAATTTAGCCCAGATGATAGAGATAAATGGGCTTTGGAAGCCTAAGCTATAGGTGTATCTAAAACTCCATCGGGGTAATTAACTTCCACCAAAAATAAACCATGACTAGGGGGAGTAAAATTGGCAAGATTGCAATTTTTAGCTTCAATTATTTCTTTAAATCTATCTAAACTAAGATTTTCTCGCCCCACTTGTAACATAGTGCCTACGAGGCCTTTTACCATACCTCGTAAAAACCTATTGGCTTTTACTTGATACACTAAACAATTATTTTGCTGTACCCATTGGCTATGTAAAATTTCACAGTTAAAATTGTTTACCTGTGTGTGCTTTTTAGAAAAAGTAGTAAAATCTTTATACTTTTTTAAAGCCGCTGCTGCTTGCTGTAATACATCAAAATTTATAGTGAAAGGGAAATGCCAAGCTGTTTCTCTCAAAAAAGGATTTTTTGTTTGATAAATAAAGTATTCGTAACTACGATAATTTGCTAAAAATCTACAATGAGCATCTATGGCTACACTATAAATATTTTTTATCACAATATCTTGTGGCAAAATGGCATTGAGGTTATAAATATGCTTGTGCTGCAAAGCAATATTAGTATCGAGATGATAAAAATTTTGTAAAGCATGCACACCTGCGTCTGTTCTTGATGAGCCAGTTAATTCTATTCGTTGATAGAAAAAAATTTCAAATGCTTTTTCAATTTCACTTTGTATGGTATTGGCATTTTGCTGTACCTGAAAACCAGCATAATTTTTACCATTATATGCAACCTCAATAAAATAACGAGGCATATTAGTTGTTTAATAAATCGGTAAACATTTCTTGAACTTTTTCTTCTTTTATTGTAGACTTTAAAGAAGGAAAATTTTGCAAATCGAGCACCATTTTTTTGGCTACTCTATAAAAATCAAACTTATAATAATCGTTGGCAAACTGACTACCAATTTGCTTAATTTGATTGGTGCTAAAACAATCTTTATTTAAAAATCCTGTAGCCTTATTAAACTTGGCTTTATCTGTAGCTTCATTACCAACCAATTGTAATATTTGCTCAAATAATGGCGTACTTACCAAACTAGTACAACTAGGATTTGCATAAATATTTTTAGTAGGAACGTCATCTGACTTGGCAGTAACCTCAACTTTGGGTGCAGGCTCTGCAATTTTTGGTGTTTCTTTTGTTGTTACAGCATTGAGTTGTGGAATAAAAATAGCTACTGTATCTAATTTTTCTCCATTTTCAACAACAAATATTTGGTCAATACCTTTTGCATTGGTGTTTTCAAAAATTTTTCTTGAACCATTTTTAAGGTTAATTATCTCTTTTTTTGCTTCATCAACTTTAGCAATTACAGGTTTTTCTTCAACTTTTTGTTGTTCTAAAATTGGCTTTACGTCTGCTACTTTAGTTGGCGTAATTACTTCTTTTTTTACCTCTTCAATTTTAGGTACAATTGGCTTTGCCTCTTCTTTAGCAATAATTTCTTGTTTTGGAGGTTCTTGTTTTGGTATTTCTTGCTTTACAACATCGCTTTCTGTTTTTACCATTGGTGCTAATGTTTTAAAACTATTAATATCAAACAAAACCAAACCTTTATCTGGCGAAGGTTTCAACACAAATCCTATATCATCAGCATCAATGTTTATCAAAAAAACTTGTCGCTGTTCTTTACTAGTTTCAATTACAAATTCGTGTTGCCCTTTTGTTAATTTAGGGATTGTAATAAAATGGTTTCCACTATAAGTTTTGTTGTTTGCCTTAACTACAAAAGGTTGTTTTTCTGCATTTTCAATTAATACAAAAAAATATTGTTGGGCAAAGCTCAACTTTACTACAAAACACAACCATATCAACAACTTAAGTTTCATAATTAAATTTTTATCTTAAAAGTTAGATAGTTAAGGTTTAAAATCATGCACAAATCTAGGTAGCTATACTTAATTAATTAAAAAAACATTTTCAAATAAATTTCAGTATTTATGTAATAAAATCTATGATTTCGATACCCATATATTTGTTGAGAAATTAAAAAATATGATTCAACGTAAACAATCTATTTGGTTGCTTTTGGCTAGTGCATGTGCTTTTTTAAGTATTAAATTTCCATTTTATAGTGGTAATGTACAAGATGCAAATGGCACAACAAAAAGTTTTATGTACCTAACTGCACAACAACCATCATTGTTAATTTTAATGACTACTATTGCAATTGCATTATCTAGTATTGCATTAATTTTTTTATACAAATCAAGACCAAAACAACTTCTTCTTTCTATTGGTTTATTGATGATTAGTATAGTAAATTTAATTTTATACTTTATACAAACAAAACAATTTATAGACGGAACTTATAGTTTAGGTGCTATTTTAACAGTCATCATTCCTGTATTAATTTGCTTAGCTGCACTTGGTATTTATAAAGATGAAAAGCTTGTAAAAAGTGTTGATAGACTTAGATAAAACAATTTAAAATAAAATAAAACAAACATTATGTCTTCATTTATTATCAGCTACTGGTGGATAGCCTTACTACTTTTACTAGTATTTAGTTCATTAGTTACTGTAAACCAAGGAACAATTGCAGTAATTACCATGTTTGGTAAATACCAAAGAATTTTAAGGGCTGGATTAAACTTTAAAATTCCTATTATAGAGCAAGTATTTAAAACAGTAAGTATTCAAAATAGAAGTGTAGAGTTAGAGTTTCAAGCAGTTACAAACGACCAAGCCAATGTGTATTTTAAAAGCATGTTGTTGTACAGTGTAATAAACCAAGAAGAAGAATCTATAAAAAATGTAGCTTTTAAATTTGTAAGTGATAAAGATTTAATGCAAGCTTTAATAAGAACAGTTGAAGGTAGTATTCGTGCATTTGTGGCTACAAAAAAACAAGCAGAAATTTTAAGTTTACGAAACGAGATTGTTCTTTTTGTAAAAGACCAAATAGACCAAAGTTTGGAAAGTTGGGGTTACCACTTACAAGACCTACAAATTAATGATATTACTTTTGATAAAGCTATTTTAGATAGTATGAGTAAAGTAGTAGCTAGTAATAACTTAAAAGCAGCTGCCGAAAACGAAGGTCAGGCATTATTAATTACCAAAACAAAAGCTGCCGAAGCCGAAGGTAATTCGATAAAAATTAGTGCCGAAGCCGAAAAAATTGCTGCTCAGTTACGTGGGCAAGGTGTTGCGTTATTTAGAGCTGAAGTGGCAAAAGGTATGAGCCAAGCTGCCGAAGAAATGAAGCAAGCTAATTTAGATACTA
>JBMLOR010000258.1:0-11453 GCA_049242865.1 Chitinophagaceae bacterium
ATCATACTTTGCCCACAAACGGATATGCAAAAATGTATAGTGGTGTAAGTGTTGATAGTTTTGTAAAAAAAATAACTTATCAAAAATTAACTCAACAAGGGCTGCAAAATATTGGTAAAGCAGTAGTTACACTTGCAGAAGCCGAAGGTTTACAAGCACATGCAAATGCAGTTAAAGTAAGATGGTATGAAATGATTTAATTATTGTAATTTTAATTATAAAATTAAATTAACGAAAAATGAAAATTGAAGAAGCATACAAAATTTGGTCAGATATTTATGATACAAATGAAAATAAAACTAGAGACTTAGAAGCAGTTTCTTTAAGAACCACTTTAAATGAAAAAAAGTTCGAAAACTGCTTAGAAATTGGATGTGGCACTGGAAAAAATACAGAATGGTTAATTACAATTTCTAACAAGGTATTAGCTGTTGATTTTTCGTTTGAAATGTTGTCTAAAGCCAAAGAAAAAATAGCTTCAAATAATGTAGAATTTGTTCAAGCAGATATAACAAATGAATGGCTATTCACAAAAAAATTAAAATTTGACCTTGTAACATTTAGCCTTGTTTTAGAACATATCGAAGACTTAGAAATAATTTTTAATAAACTAAGTAAAGTAGTAAAGAATAATGGTGTTGTTTATATTGGAGAATTACATCCATTTAAACAATATACAGGCTCAAAGGCAAGATTTGAAACCAAAGATGGCATTAAAGAACTTACTTGTTTTAAACATAATTTCTCAGACTTTTATAAAGCTGCTCAAAATCATAATTTTGAATTATTAAATGTTGAAGAATATTTTGATGAAAATGATAGAACAAGCATTCCAAGAATTTTAACTTTAATATTTAAAAAGAAGTAAACTAAGAATACAACATCAACTTTAGTTAATAAATGTAGCTTAAGTTTATGGTTAAATGTTACTGATAACACCTTACTTATTCAAAAGCAAGAACATTATTTATTATAAATGACGAAGATCTTTGCTTGGAAATTTACCTTCAATTTTTCTATAAAAATTTAATACTTTTTCTAAATCTTGCTCTTTATCAATTGTGGTAAAAAATGGTGGAGATACAATTAAAGTTTCATGTTTAAAATCTAACCCAACCATCACAATTGGCACATTAGCCTGTTTAGCTATGAAATAAAAACCTGTTTTTAATGCATCAACTCTTTTTCTTGTGCCTTCTGGAGAAAGTGCCACTAAAAGCTCAGTATTATGATTAAATTTTTCAACCACTTGTTCTACTAAATTTTTCTTACTATTTCTATCTACAGGTGTTCCTCCAACCCAATAAAAAAACCAACCAAAAGGTGGTTTAAACAACTCTTTCTTGCCCAAAAACTTGGCATTACTTATTTTTAAAATACTTCTATAAGCCAGCCCTATTATAAAATCCCAACTACTAGTATGGGGGCCTACAATTATTACAGCTTTAGAAACATCCTTAGGAAACGTAACGTTAGTATTCCAACCTTTACATTTTAAAAAAATCTTCCAAAACAAATTAGTAACCATAATCTACTTCGTTTTGTTTTGGCTTGTTTACCTTAGGCTTATCGTTTTTAGGTTTATTAGCAGGTTGTGATTTAGTTGGAGTTGCAGCATCTTTAGGTTTACTAGGTAGCGGATTGCTTTGCTTTGTAGGTGGCAAAGCTGCAGGAATATCAACTTTGTTTTCATTAACCCCTTCATCAATTTTGCTTTCTGCTTTTATTTCATCAGTAGGTTTTTCTTCTGTTCCATAATAATATCCAGCACCTCCATTCATTTCATCTTCAATGGGCACTGCATTTGATGGAATATTATTCCACTCGTTACCATAAATTGGTTCATTACTCATGGATTCTGGCCTTGTGAAGGTCATGCTAGGATCAATTCCTGCAATTGACGGATCAGCAAGCACTTTTTCGTAAAAATATGCCCAAATTGGCATAGCAGCCCTTGCACCTTGTCCATCTAAACTTGCCTTAGGAAATCGAATAAATTGATTATCGCAACCTACCCAAGAACCTGCTAAAAGTTGCGGTGTATAACCTACAAACCAAGCATCTGTATTATCGTTGGTAGTTCCTGTTTTACCAGCAACTTCACCATTTATACTAAAACTCAATTTCAAATTTCGTGCAGTTCCATGCTCTACCACATTTTTCATCATACTTACAACATGGTAGCTTGTAACTTCACTAATTACTTCTTTACGTACAGGGCTAAACACTTCTAAAGGATTTCCATTTCTGTCTTCAATTCTTGTTATAAAAATGGGTTTTACATTAAAACCTTTACCAGGCAACATTGTATACGCATGCATAAGCTCGTACAAACTAATTTCGCAAGCTCCTAATGCAATACTTGGGTTTGGTTTTATTTCTTTTTGTAGCCCACATTTATTATTTAAAAAATCTACAAACATTTTAGCACCATTATTACCTGTGTTATCTAGCTGCTTCATTATATAAGCAGTAGCACAGTTTTTACTGAGTGTTAAAGCACGTTCCATAGTCATAGAACCACCACTACAAGTTCTTGAAGTTGCAGGCACTAACCCATAACCACTAAAATTTTGTTGTACATCTTGCACTATACTACTTGGGGTTAATCCACTTTGTTCAATTGCTAAGCCATAAAGTAGTGGTTTAATTGTACTGCCAACTTGCCTACCTGTGTTGGCGTTTACATGGTCGTATTTAAATGTTTTAAAATCTATACCACCTACCCAAGCCCTAACTTCACCAGAAATAGGATCCATAGCCATAAAGCCAGCTTGCATCATTTGCCTGCAATATTTTACAGAATCAACAGGCGACATTATAGTATCTTTTTCTCTTTTACTGTTCCATGCAAAAACCTTCATAGGAACTTTTTGGTTAAATGTTTTACGAGCATCTTCATCACTCATATCTGCATCTTTACAAGCCCTCCATCTACCACTTTGTTTTATACCAGCTTCAATTACATTTTCATAGCCTTTCCAAATACTTCCATCTTTTATATTTGATTGTTGATTTAATAGTTTTTGCATTACACTCAAATGCTTAGCCACAGCTTCTTCGGCATAGATTTGCATTTTTGGATTAATAGTGGTATAAATTTTTAATCCATCTTTATACAAATTATACTTTTCGCCATTTGGTTTTTCGTGATTATCGCACCATTCTTTTAACTCCTCGGCTAAAACACTTCTAAAATATGGGCCAATACCCGTTGTTTCATCCAACTTTTTGTAACTACTTAAATCGTTTGGAATGAGTTTTAAAGAATCGCTTTGTGCATCGGTTAAAAATTTGTTTCGTTTCATTTGATCCAAAACTAAATTTCTCCTTTCAAGTGCATTTTTTGGTTTTGTACGAGGATTGTATAATCCAGGACCATTAACCATTCCTACAAGCATAGCAGCTTCTTGAACGTTTAATCTATCTGGTTCTTTTTGATAGAATGTTTTTGCAGCATTTCTTATGCCAAAAACATGGTCGCTATACTCAACTGTGTTTAGATATAAGGCTAGTATTTCTTCTTTTGTAAAGTTTTTTTCGAGCTTTACTGCTATAATACATTCCTTAAATTTTTGTATTACTCTAAGAATATAGTTTTTGGTACCCCAATTTTCTGTAAATAAGTTTTTTGCAGTTTGCATGGTAATTGTACTTGCACCACCTGCAGTTCCTAAACCTTTTGCTGCTCTTCCTAAACTTCTTAAATCTATACCACTATGCTCATAAAATCTCTCATCTTCGGTGGCTACTAAAGCATTAATTACATTTGGGCTAATATCTTTATACTCAACATTTACTCTATCTTGTAAAAAATATTTACCCATCATACTACCATCTTGTGCATATACTTGGCTAGATAAAGAAGCAGTAGGATTTTGAATATCATCAATTGATGGCATTTTACCAAATACACCCCAATTACATAATAATAGAAATATTATAAAACTCAACAAACCGCCAAAAAAGAGTCGCCAAAAAAATTTTACTGTTTTATGCATATCACTGAAATATTACCAATTTTATACAATTTTTTGCATAAAAAATGTATTTAAATTGGATTACAAATGTAGCTGAAGCAACTATAAATTTAGTAAAGCTTTACTTAAAATTTATCAGGGAAAACTGCTTTGATAAACGACTTATAGCTTTCTGCCTCTTTACTTAATTTAATTAAATCAATATTGGTGTTACTGATGAGTGTGTAATGATATTTATCAGCAGTAATCCAAGGAATAATTTTACCACTTTGTGGCTTTGTAATATCAATATAATTTAAAGCTGCTGCAGCATTTTCAAAAGGGCCTTGTAAAATTATTGAAGTACTATCGTTTAAAGCAAAGTTGCTTATTCCAATTTGTAAATTATAATGCTTTTGTTTGTTAAATCTGCCAAATGCACCTTTAGCTTCGTTTACAAAAATATAATCCACTTTTGTGAGTATTACAGCTACATATTGTTCTTCATCTGGTTTAAAACTAAAACCTTTTTTCTCTACTATGGTGATAGGTTTGTCTAACACTTTATCAATTGTTTTAAACTCAGTTTTAGATTCCTTTTTTAAAATTTCTGCTTTAGAAGTGTCTTTTTTTACCTTAGCAATTTCACTTTCCACTAAATCAACCCTTTTTTCAGCTATTTCTTCTTTTTTCTCCACTTCTAAATTAGTAAGGTAAGCTTCTATTTCTTTTCTTCTCTTTAGTACATCAATCATTGTTTTAGCTTTTTCTTTAAAAGCTTCATCATTGCTGGTGTTTGCGATACTTTCTAATCTTTGAATGGCAGTACTATCTGCATTTTGCTTGATGTAGTAAATAGCTTCGATGTACGACAATTGTGGTGTCCAATATTTTTCTCCAAAAACTTTATCAGCCTTATTCTTAGCTTCGATGGCTTCGCTAAATTTACCTTCAAGAAAGTTGTTATAAATATTAGCATAGGTTTGTGTTGCTTCTTGCTGTTTTACATCAACTGGTTTACCCTTCATTTGATCTAAAAATTTGCTTTCGCCAAATGTTTCTGCCAATTTATTTTTTGCTATGTTACTTTTATCTGTTTTACCTAATTTTTTGTAGCAATAACTTTGATTAAATAAAACTTCCTCATAATACTTATTGTTTGGAAACCTTTTCAACATGGTGTCATACACATTAATTGCTGCCTGAAATTCTTCTAACTTTTTTACAAAAATGTTTCCATTGGCATAATAGCTATCAAGTATCAGGCTATCGCAAACTCTTTTTTTATCTTCGGTGAAAGGAATATTTAAGTACATTGATTCAGGCGACAACTCAACTTCTGGCTTAGGTTCTCCGGCAACATTTTCTTTTTTCTTTTCTTCTGATAATGGCTCGTCTGGATTGCCCATAGTTAATGGAGCATTACTTTTAAGTGTAGTGCCCATCGACTCATCAAACATTTTTTTCTCTGGTCCTTTTTTTGTATTTGATGGAGTAATTTGGTTAGCAATTACTGAACTTCTATTCCAATTATCTACATTGGGTCTGTTGCCCCATTTTGATTTAAACTCTTTGCTACCTTGTTGTTTTGCATTGGCATTTGAGAAATAAAATTCTCCTGCCTTTAAATTAGAAGTTGAGCCAAATAATGGAGCTGATGCTGCACTTGAACTTGATCCAAATTCGTTTCCAAAATCAATGTTTACGGTAGCGTCTTTTTCGCCCATATCTTTTTTATACTGCTTGTATATTTTTTTTATTATAGCGTTAATTTCTTTTGCAGGAAGTTTTGCTACAGCTAATAAACTATCTTGTTGAAATATATTTTTATAGTTATCAGTAATTTTTTTCAATTCTGGTTTACGAAAATTTACAATATTTTGTTGAATGCTATCTAAACCTGTTGTGGTTGTGCTATCGTAAAAATTAGCAGCTTTAGCAAAATTTTTATCGTCGTAATAAGCCGATGCTAAAGCGAAGAAACTTTTGTTTTTTTGATTTGGATTATCAACACTTGTTTGTGTACTTTTTAAAAAATCTGCTATGGCTTGTGTATAATTTTTTTCTTTAACATTTATCAAGCCTGCTGTGTAATAAATAATGTCTCTGTAAGTTTCGTACCTTTCTTTTTTGGCCAATTTATACAGCTCGTCTAAATTATTTTTTGAGAAATCAGGTTTTTCGTTTTTTGCAGATACGCCTGCCATATTTAATCTTGCATAAACTTCCATCAATGGATCTACACTATGCTTAATGGCTAATTCATACATTTTGTTAGATTCATCAATATTACCAGCCATTTGATACAATTGACCAGCCAAAAACTCCCATCTAGCTTTTTCTTTTTTATTGGTAGCATTAGATAAACATTTGCTTAAGTAATAAGCTGCTGTATCATACTTTTTTAATTGATAATTATTTAATGCAATGAGCTCAAACAAATCTTTATGTAGCCTTTTTGGAAAAATTGGGTCACTTTTTAAAAGCATTAACAAACCTGTAGCTTTATCAGTTTCGCCAGCTTCTAAATAAGTTCGTGCCATCCAAATGAAAGCATCGTTTCTTTTTAATGGTCGTTGAGTAAGTTTTGTAAAAAATCCTCTATCTTTTTCGTTGGTACTTACAGTAAAAATTCCATTGGTATTACTTGCATTACTTCCTATTGGCAAATCATAGCCTTCGTCTTTTAAAGCATAGATATAGTTTAAATATTTAAATACTTGTTGTGCACTGTCAAAATCTTTTCTAAACATTAAAGCTTTTCCAAGAATTAAATACATATCATCTACCCAATCGCTTCTTAAATCGTGCAGTAAAATACCAGCGGTTGATTTATAAATTACGCTATCCAACTCTTGTGCATTTTGTGCAGTTGCATCTAAAGTATAGTTGTAAAATGGCAAAAGCTGTGTATAGTTTTCGGTGAACTGAGTTTTAGCTTTTTCAATCACTTCATTCAACCTTAAATTGGCATTATAATAATAATTATAATGTGTATACAGGTTATTAAAAAAGCGTTTAGGGGCAGTAAATTTTTTGTCGCCTGTTTTTTCAGCAGCTAATTTTCGGTCTTTATTTTTCTCAGATTTATCTTTTTCTAAATCAATAGTAGTGTTGGGCTGTGCAAACGACTTCACAGTAATTGCAAAAGCAAACAATACAAAAGAGAGATATTTAAGTAATGTTGTCATAAATACTTGCTACACATTTTTGGTGTACTAATGTATAACTATAAGTTACACTTTGTTTATTTAAAATTTTCGTTTAGTTTGAAATGAAAATATAATGCAAGTATAAATATTACATAGGCAATTTAAAAAGATGCTTACCTTTATTTTTTAATAATCACAAAAATAGTGGAAAATAATACAATAAAACGTTTAAGAAATAGATATAGACTAGTAGTTATGAACGATGATAGTTTTGAAGAAGTGATTACCTTTAAACTAAGCAGAATTAGTGTGTACATTTCGCTCAGTATTGTATTTATTTTTATGGTGCTTTTTACTACTATTTTATTAGCTTTTACACCACTTAAGTATTACATACCTGGGTATGGCAACAAAAGAAGTAAAACTGAATTACAAGTATTAAAAATAAAAACTGATAGCTTAGAACAAGCAATAAAAAATAAGGAACAATATTTAGATGGCTTAAAAAAAGTTTTAACAGGTACTACACCTACTATAAAAGATACAGCCATTTTAAAGATTGATGAAACAAATGATAAAGATTAATGGAAACTAATAATCCTTGGACAATTATTGACCACCAAATTGTATATACTAATAATTGGATTGAAGTTATACACCACAACGTTTTAAATGGAAGTGGTAAAAATGGAATTTATGGAAAGGTACATTTTAAAAATATTGCCATAGGTATTGTACCTATTGATGATGATGATAATACTTGGCTAGTAGGCCAATACAGATTTCCTTTGAATTTGTACAGTTGGGAAATTCCCGAAGGTGGCTGCCCTCTTAACCATCAACCAATTGAGGCTGCAAAACGTGAACTTTTAGAAGAAACTGGTTTAGTTGCTAACGAATGGACAGAAATTTTAAAAATGCATTTATCAAACAGTGTAAGCGACGAATTAGCTATTGTTTTTGTTGCAAAAAAATTAACGCAACATCAACCTCAACCTGAAGATACAGAGCAACTCACTATTAAAAAAATACCCTTAACTACTGTATTTAAAATGGTAGAAAAAGGTGAAATTACAGATGCAGTAAGTGTTGCAGCACTTCAAAATTTAGAATTAAAATTATTAAAGGGTGAGCTTTAAAATTCGAAATTTCTAACGTTTTTATGATGCAGTAAATAATCGTTTAAAATATCATAGTTTCTATCTGGGCTGCTAATTCTATAAACATATACAGCATCGTTATCTTCTTTTATTATTCTAACTAAGAAAAATGAAAGGTGCTTACTTGCCAAAAAATGTTCTATTTCTTGTTTAAAATCCTGACTCACCAAATTTGTTTTTATCCTATAGTCTTTTACTCGATGTAATTTATTTATAAATCTTTGTATTGGCTCTAAAACAAATAAAGTTACCACCACCATACTGCATACTACAATTGCCAAAGGATAATCATGATAACCAATGGCCATTCCTAAAGCAGCTGTAATCCAAATAAGTGAGGCGGTAGTTAATCCATTTACATTCATTCCTTCCTTAAAAATCACGCCAGCACCAATAAAACCTATACCAGTAACAATATTACTTGCTATTCTATCAGGGCTTCCCAAACTAGCATTTTTGCTTATAATAGTAAACAAACAACTACCCACACAAATCAAAATCATTGTTCTAAAGCCAGCAGGCTTGCTTCTAAATTCACGTTCTAGCCCAATAATGGCACCCATAACAAATGCAATACTAACTTGAGCAGCTTCTTTTAAGTATATCGAGAAATCTATGTCCATAAAATTTTATTGATAAATTGCAATGTAATTCAAACAAGGTTATCAAAACATTGTTTTTATTTAAGCTAAATATTTAACATATCGTTAACCCATTTAACCTAAGAAAAAGCCATTTATAATTTCCGTAAAAAAAAGTTAAAAACACATTTATATTTACCGTTCATAAATCACAAAAACAAATGAAGAAAATGTTAATCTGTTCCCTGCCTTTTTTGTGTATGGGAATATTTGGTCAGGCTCAAAGCTTCGACGTATCAAAACTTCCGCCAGGAACAATGCCACCAGCTGGTTTAAAATCTCCTAGCGACTCAGCAAAAAATGCTGGCCCTAAAAAACCTTCAGTTGCAGATAAAACAAAAGGAAATAAAAAGCACGAAGGATTATTTACACTGTATCAAGATACTGCTACAGGAAGTGTACAAATGTATATTCGTAAAGATCAGTTAGATAAAGAATTTATATATCAAAGCTTTTCTTTAAATGGCCCAACATCATTATTCCTAAATCAAAGTATGCATCGTACAAATTTTGCATTTAAAATGCAAAAAGTTTGGGATAAAATTGAGTTTCATGTGGTAAATACTGATTTTTATTATGATCCTAAAAACGAAATCAGCAAAACAGCTAATGTAGATAAAAGTGAAGCTGTTTTTTATGTTGATAAATTTAGCATTGAAGATAGTACTGGCTATTTGGTTAGTGCTGATGGTATGTTTTTAAGTGAAAAAATGGATGCCATTAAACCACCTAGTTTTCCTGGTTTTTCATCTCCATTTCAATTTGGATTAGGTGGATTAAATCCTACTAAAACCAAGTACAATCAAATTCGTTCTTTTAGTAGCAATACTGACGTAATTGTTGATATGGCTTATGATAATCCAAATGCTTTTATTGGTTTCCCTGATGTTGTAGACCCTCGTTATGTACGTGTGAGAATGCAACACAGTTTTATTGAAATGCCAAAAAATAATTTCCGTCCAAGAATCGATGATCATAGAGTTGGTTATTTTACACAACAAGTTACCGATCAAACATCTATTAAACCTACGCCTTACAGAGACATGATTAATAGATGGAATTTAGTAAAAAAAGATCCTACTGCTGCATTAAGTGAACCTACAGAACCAATAATATTTTACGTTGAAAATACTACTCCAAAAGAATATCGTCAGATAATAGTAGATGCTGGTTTAAAATGGAATGAAGCTTTTGAAAAAGCTGGTTTTAAAAATGCCGTTCAAATGCGTATTATGGCAGATGATGCTACTTGGGATCCTAGTGATTTAAAGTACAATGTAATTCGTTGGGTTGCAAGTGCTTCACCAAGTTATGGTGCAATTGGACCAAGTTTTGTAAACCCAAGAACTGGACAAATTTTAGGTGCAGATATTACTGTTGAGTGGTTTAGTGGTAATGCTTCTAAAAACATTGAAGAGTTAATGGAAACTAGTGCACCTAAACAAATTAATAGTTATTGGAATACTAATGAAATTGAAAATAAAATTATCAATCACAAAAAGCACCACGCTCATTGTAACTTAGGTACTGAATTATTTGTACAATATCAAGCTGCACTTACAATGGTAGATGCTGCAGATGGCTCAGAAGCAGATGTTAAAGAATTACACAAACAATATTTAACATACTTAGTATTGCACGAAATGGGCCATACACTTGGTCTTAACCACAATATGAAAGCTAGTCAAATGCTAAGCCCTGCAGAAGTAAATGATAAAAATATTACTCGCAAAATAGGTAGCATGGCTAGTGTTATGGATTATCCTGCCATAAACTTTAGTTTAGATAAAAGTAAACAAGGCGACTACTATACCACTAAAGCCGGCCCTTATGATATTTGGGCTATTGAGTTTGGATATACTCCATTTAGTGAAGCTGAAGAAGCAGCAGGCTTAGCAAAAATTTTAAGTAAAAGCAATGACCCTAAATTAATTTTTGGTAACGATGGCGATGATATGAGAAGTCCTGGTAAAGCCATTGACCCTAGAGTAAATATTAATGACTTTACTAATGATGCTATTGCTTACGCAGAAGATAGATATAAATTAGTGAATAGTATTATGCCAAAACTTGTTGCTAAGTATAGTAAAAACGGACAAAGCTATGCTGAATTAAGAGCAAGATATGGTACACTTAATGGACAAAGAAATAGCATGACAAGTGCTGTTAGTAGATACATTGGTGGTGTTTATATTGATAGAAGTCAACCAGAGCAAAAAAGTGGCAACAAACCAATGACACCTGTGCCTTTAGCAGTTCAAAAGAAAGCAATGGAAGTTTTAAGTAAATATGTTTTTGCACCAAATGCTTTTGATGCAGATGCACAAGTTTTCCCTTACTTACAACGCCAACGTAGAGGTTTTGACCAAGGCCAAGAAGACTATAAAATTACTAGCAACGTTTTACAACAACAAGTTTTTGGAGCTTTAGCTCACATTTTACATCCTAATACTTTACAACGTATTACAAATAGCCGTTTATATGGTAACGAATACAATGTTGTAGATGTTATGAGCGACCTTACAAAAGCTTGTTTTGATG
>JBMLOR010000259.1:0-13438 GCA_049242865.1 Chitinophagaceae bacterium
TTATTTAAAAACGAAACATCTTTTTTGAACCTTAATAAATAATTGTTATTGTCGTTGATTATAAAAACACAATTGGTGAAATTACTTTTTAAAATTGCAAAAAATGCTACAATTAATCCAATGGCAATTCCTTTCAATAAATCAGTAAGTAGTATAGCTACTATAGTAACTACAAAAGGAATAAATTGATCGAGCCCTTTTTTGTAAAAATCTTTAAACACAGATACTTTGGCTAATTTATATCCAGTGAAAATAAGGATGGCTGCTAATGCAGCTAAAGGAATTTGATTTAAAATGTTAGGAAAAAACAACACCATTAAAAATAATAATATACCATGTAAAATGGCACTCATTTTTGAAGTTGCACCTGCATACACATTGGCACTGCTACGAACAATAACTGATGTGATGGGCAAACCTCCAAGCATTCCAGAAATTATGTTTCCAGCACCTTGAGCTTTAAGTTCTGTATTAGTAGGCGTAATTCGTTTTTTTGGATCAATGTTATCAATAGCTTCAATGCCTAGTAAAGTTTCAAGTGAAGCAATAATTGCAATTGTGAGGGCTTGTATATAAACTTTTACATTCATTAGTCCACTAAAGTTGGGTAGTGTAAATGATTGCCAAAATGCTTCTTTATTTGATGGGAGGGTTACTAAATGTTGAGTTTCTAAAACTGTTCCATTTTTTTCAATAATATTTTTAATAATTACCCCAACTAGCACTACAATAAGAGCAGCAGGAATAGCTTTAAGCTGTTTAATTTTTTTTGCCCATTTGCTTTCTAAAAATATTTGAAGTCCTAAGCAAATACCTCCAATGATTACAATATGTGGGGTGCTGTTTTTTATTGCAGAAAGTATTGCAGTAAATGTATTTTTTTTATCTATTTGAAAAAAAGACTCATCACCTTCAGGATTAGTGTCTTCGCCAATTAAATGTGGAAATTGTTTTAAAATTAATAATATGCCAATAGCTGCTAGCATACCTTTAATTACGCTATTGGGCATATAGTCACCAATAAATCCAGCTTTGAAAAGTCCTAATAAAATTTGAATTACCCCAGCTAAAACCACGCTTAATAAAAAAAGAGGATATGCATTTGTATCATTTCCTAGCACAACAATAGCTGCACTTACAGTTGCTGTTAATCCAGCTGCGGGGCCACTTACACTCAAAGCAGAACCACTAAGCAATCCAACTACAACACCTCCAATAATCCCAGCTATAATTCCTGAAAATATTGGTATAATACTTATGGCATTGTTGGGGTTACTTGCTTGGGCAATTCCTAAACATAATGGCAAGGCAACAAAAAATACTACTACAGAAGAAGTTGCATTACTGCTAACTTCTTTTAATAATTTTCTCATAATTAGTGAAACGAATATATGACTTACATTTTAATACTGCAATATTTAAAGTATACAAAAATTATCATAAGCATACTGATTAAAAGTTTCAATTCACTTCCTATATTCGTACTGTATGGACACACTTCAAAAATCAATGCAAGAAGGTAAAGAAGTTATTTATAATTTAAACGCACAAGAAGAGAAAAATTTAATCTTAAGGCATTATAAAGCCTTACTAAAAAGCCTTGCTCCAAAACTTAAACCTGGCGATAAAGCTATGGTTAGGCAGGCATTTGAAATGAGTGCCGAAGCTCATAAAACCATGCGTCGTAAAAGTGGTGAACCTTATATATTGCACCCAATTGCTGTAGCTATGATTTGTGTGGATGAAATTGGGTTGGGGGTACGTAGTACTATTTGTGCCTTATTGCACGATACCGTTGAAGACACTGATATTACATTAGATGATATTCAAAGAGAATTTAATACAGAAATTGCTAGGATAGTTGATGGACTTACCAAAATTTCTACTGTAATAGATAAAAGTACATCACAACAAGCCGAAAATTTTAAAAAGATTTTACTTACGCTTACCGATGACCCTAGAGTTATTTTAATAAAATTAGCAGATAGGTTGCACAACATGCGAACAATGGATAGCATGAAAAAGGAAAAGCAACTTAAAATTTCGAGTGAAACTGTTTGGGTGTATGCACCATTGGCACACAGAATGGGTTTGTATAAAATAAAAAGTGAAATGGAAGATTTGGCAATGAAATACCTTGAGCCTGAGGTATATAAAGACATTGCCAAAAAACTTGCTGAAACCAAAAAAGAACGTACTAAGTACATTAACGAATTTATAAAACCCATTAAAGAAAAACTAGATACAACTGGTTTAAATTTTGATATTTATGGCCGTCCAAAAAGTATTCACAGCATTTGGAATAAGATTAAAAAGCAAGGTGTTGCTTTTGAGCAAGTGTATGATTTGTTTGCCATAAGAATTATTTTAAATTCTTTACCTGAAGATGAAAAAGCTGATTGCTGGAAAGTGTATAGCATCATTGCAGATGCTTATAATCCACGCCCTGAAAGACTTAGAGATTGGTTGAGTAATCCTAAAAGCAATGGATACGAAGCCTTGCATACTACTGTGATGGGGCCACAAGGCAAATGGGTTGAAGTTCAAATACGAACTAAACGTATGGATGAAATTGCAGAAAAAGGCCTTGCTGCACATTTTAAATACAAAGAAGGAAATAGCACAGAAGATAGATTTGACAAATGGTTCGCTCAAATTAGAGAAGTAATTAGCAGCCAAGATACTGATAGCGTTGATTTTTTGCAAGATTTTAAAACTAGTTTTTTAGCAGAAGAAATTTATGTATACACACCAAAAGGTCAGGTTAAAATGTTGCCTTTGGGAAGCACCGCTTTAGACTTTGCGTTTTCTATACATTCAGCCGTTGGAAGTAAATGTATTGGTGCAAAAGTGCATCATAAGTTAGTACCAATAAGTTATGTTTTACGAAGTGGCGACCAAATTGAAATTATTACCAGCGAAAAGCAAAAGCCAAAAGAAGATTGGCTACAAGTAGTTATAACTGCTAAGGCAAAAAATAAAATTAAAGATGCTTTAAGAGAAGAAAAACGAAAAGTTGCCGATGAAGGAAAATACGTTTTGCAAAGAAAATTTAGTGCTTTAGGGGCAGCCTATACTCCAGGTAATATTGATGAAGTTACTTTATTTTACAAGCTTACATCTCAACTAGATTTGTTGTATAAAATTGCAACCAAAGTAATTGATTTAAAAGAGTTAAACGACTTTCAGGTTTTAGGTGACAGGCTTGAACCACCAAAGCCTAAAATTCCTATTAATGCCGATGCTTTAACTGAAAATTTTGTGCAAAAGCAAGTTAGCAAAAAAGATAGTGAATTAATAATTTTTGGCGAAAGCAGCGACAAAATACAATATCAACTTGCAAAATGTTGTAACCCCATTAATGGCGATAATGTATTTGGGTTTGTTAGTACAGGAAAGGGTATGGTTATTCATAGAACTAATTGCCCAAATGCAGCTCAATTAATGGCTAATTATGGGCACAGAATTGTAAAAACAAAATGGGCTAAAAACAAAGAAATATCTTTTTTAACTGGCTTAAAAATTATTGGTATGGATGATGTAGGTGTGATTAATAAAATTACCACCATCATCAGTGGCGACATGAAAGTAAATATTAGTGCTTTAAGTATTGAAAGTAGCGATGGCTTATTTGAAGGTTTGATTAAAGTTTTTGTTCACGATAAGGAAGAGTTGGAAGAGTTAGTAACTCGTTTAAGTACACTTAATGGTATTCAAAGTGTTACAAGATTTGATATTGATGAATAAGTTAATGTTTTAGTTTTGTTGATAGTTTTTTATCAACTAGTTCCTCTACAATTTTGGCACTATGCAAGCAAAGTGGAATACCACCTCCAGGATGTACACTTCCACCAACAAAATATAAATTGTTTATAGCATTAAAGTTTGGATGTCTTAAAAATGCCGATAATTTACTATTGCTGCTTGTGCCATACAAGCTACCCATGTAGCTGCTAGTTTTAGATTCAATGGTTTGTGGTTGTAATATTTCTTCAACTGCTATGAACGATTCAAGTTCTACATTAAATTGTTTGTTGATTTTATTGATTATAGCAGCTCTATATTTAGGAATTAAGCTATTCCAATCTTGTCCATTATTTGCAGGTACATTTACCATTACAAACCAGTTTTCACATCCAGTTGGTGTAAAAGCAGTTGGTTCTTCTTTGCTAGTGATGTTTATATAAATTGTTGGATCGGGGTAATACGTTTTCTTTTTAAAAATAAAATTAAACTCTAACTCATAATTATTGCTAAATAAAATATTGTGAAGCCCTAACTGTGGAAATGTTTTTGTAATTCCCCAATAAAAAATTAATGCACTACTGCTTCGTTCTTGATTTAAAATTTTATTTGCTTTAGCACCATCTTGCAATAAATTTTTATAAGTAAAATACGCATCCATATTGCTTACAACAATATCAGCATAAATATTTTTTTTATTTACAACTACACCTTTTAACACGTGATGATTAGCTATAATTTTTTCTACAGGAGTTGAAAGTGCAAATTGTACCCCTTTTTTTTGAGCTAGTTTAAACAACGCATTGGTAATGCTTATCATGCCTCCTGTAGGGTAATAAGTTCCATCATTATGTTCTAAATGAGGAATTACACTCAGCATTGCAGGGGCTTTGTATGGATTACTACCATTATAGGTAGCAAATCGATTAAATAGTTGTACTGTTTTTTTATTGTTAAACTGTTGGCTGTTGTGCTTATGCAAACTACTAAGTACATAAGTAGGTTTTACACCTTTAAATGCTTTTAAAAAATTTTTGTTAAAAAAGCTCGAAGCTTTGTGCAACGTGTTGGTAAGAAAAAAACTTCCTGTTCGATCATATAATTGTTTACTGTTTGATAAGTACTTTAAAACAGTTTGTTTTTTTTCTCCTAATTTTTTCTCAAGTTCAGATGCAAATTCATCAACATTTGTTGATGCTTTAATAACAGTTCCATCTTCATAAAAATAAGTACATGCTGTATCGATTTTTTTATAGGTGAAATAATCCTGTAAATTTTCGCCTACTTCTTTAAATAAATCTTCTAATAAACTTGGTTTAGTAAATAAGCTAGGACCTGCATCAAAATAAAAACCATCTTTTTCAAATGCAGAAAGCTTGCCACCAACGTACTCGTTTTTTTCATACACAGTTACAGCAATTCCTTTATGTGCAAGCCTTATGGCAGTTGCTAAACCACCAACTCCTGCACCAATAACGATTGCTTTTTTATTCATGCTTTATAGAGGATTATTTTGCAAATGTGTAATTAATTTTGGAAATGCAATTTTAAACCACGCTGTAAATATTTCTGGTTTAGATTGGATGAGTTCTTCTATAGCTTGTAAACTTTGATAGGTATAATCTTGTACTTCTTCATTGTTTAATGATAAATCTCCATCATACTTTCCTATGAATACATGGTCAAATTCATATTCATATAATCCATTGTCAAATGCTGCCTGATAAGTAAATGTAAAAGCAGGTTTAACTAAAGTTGAAAAACCCATTTCCTCTTTTAATCTTCTTTCAGCTGCTATTTGTACAGTTTCGTATGGGCGTGGATGTGAGCAACAGGCATTAGTCCATAAATTGGCACTATGGTATTTAGTGGCAGCTCTTTTTTGCAACAACATTTCACCTTTGCTATTAAAAATAAAAACACTAAATGCTCTATGTAAAATAGGTTGTTGATGTGCTTCTAATTTTTCCATTACACCAACTTGTTCATCAAACTCATTTACCAAAATAACTTCTTCCCTAATCATTTAAAAATTTTATTTTGCCAATGTACAGTATTAGTTGATATAACAATATTATGTGAAAAAAGTTTCGGGTTAAATTAGCTGTAAAGAAGTAAGGTTGTGTTTTAAAGCATTAGCTTGTTCAGCTATCCATTTTTTTGAAAGTTCAGTAGCTAATGGTATTGATGCAATTTTTTTAATACCACTCCAAGCTACAATCTCTTCTTCATAGTTCATGTATTGATCATTAAAAATCCAGCCAAGCACATTAATATTATGTTGTTTGCAAACTTGTGCAGTTAATAAACTATGGTTAATGCTTCCTAAATAATTTCTACTTACCAAAACAACGCTTGCATTTAAAGTTTTGATAATATCAATAATAAATTCATTATCGTTTATGGGCACTAATAAACCTCCTGCACCTTCTATAATTAAATTTTTGTTATCACTTTGTTTATTAATGCTAAGATAATTTTCTTTGATTTTTGATAAGTTAATTTTTACATCCTCTTCTCTTGCAGCAATATGAGGTGATGCAGGTAATTGCAATTTGTATACTTCATCAAAAAAAATACTATTTGTATTGCTTACTAAACTTTTAACTTGTTGGTTGTCTGTACCATCATCAAAACCTGCTTGTATAGGCTTCCAATAGTTAGCTTGTAAAGCCTCTGTGATTATAGCACTAACAATTGTTTTGCCAACACCTGTTCCAATACCTGTTACAAAAATTGGTGCATTCATTTTTTATGAAGATGTTTTTAAATTTTGAAACATATCATTTACCATATTACTCAAATCAAAGTCTGGTTTCCAACCCCAATCTTCTGTTGCTTTACTATCGTCAATACTACTAGGCCAACTATTGGCTATAGCTTGTCGATAATCAGGGTTGTATGCTATGGTAAAAGATGGAATATGTTTTTTAATTTCTGCAGCAATTTCTTTTGGTGAAAAACTTATGGCACTTAGGTTATAAGATGTTCTTATTTTAATTTGTTCTTTTGGAGCTTCCATTAATTGTATAGTGGCTTTAATCGCATCTGGCATATACATCATTGGTAAGTAGGTGTCTTCGCTTAAAAAGCAATTGTAGTGTTGATGCTCAAGTGCCTCATGAAAAATTTCCACAGCATAATCTGTAGTGCCTCCACCTGGTGCAGATTTATAACTTATTAAACCTGGGTAACGAAGGCTTCGAACATCAACTCCATAGCGTTGGTAATAATAGTTGCACCAAAATTCACCTGCATATTTACTTATGCCATAAACAGTTGTAGGTTCAATTACAGTTTGTTGTGGGCAATTATGTTTTGGACTAGTTGGCCCAAACACTGCAATACTGCTTGGCCAGTAAACTTTGGTTAAATTTTCTTCGCGGGCAATGTCTAATACATTTAATAGACTTTGCATATTTAAGCTCCAAGCTAGATTAGGATTTTTTTCGCCTGTAGCAGATAGTATGGCAGCTAACAAATAAATTTGAGTAATATTTTGACGAATAACTTGTACGTGCAACATTTCTTTGTTCATTACATCAAGGCTTACGTAAGGACCTGTGCCTTCTAACAAAGGGTTTTGCTCTCTTAAATCACTAGCTATTACATTGTTGTTGCCATAAATTTTTCTTAGAGCTAAAGTAAGTTCTACACCTATTTGTCCTGAAGCTCCTATTACTAAAATTTTTTCTTTTGCCATTTTTTAAATTGAGGGAGCAAAACTAACAAGTGTTTGTATTTAAAGCAAAAAATTATTAAGCCTGCTGTCTTAATTTAATTTCTCTTGCTATCTCTTCATTTGATTTTTTTAGTTGTAGATAAAGAACCATAAAAATTAAAGTAGCACCACTAGAATAATGTATTTTTTTTGAAAGTATGGAAGCAATAACATTTGCAATAGTAAGCACTATGAACATACCTAAAAAAAGGCGATAATTTTTTTATTACTCAGTTCTTTGGATCTTAGATCTTCTATTGAGGCTGTTTTTACATCAAAACTTACCATGGATTAATTTTTTTTACTATTCATTTTCATTTGTAAAATATCAACCAATAAAGAAAAAGCCATAGAGAAATAAATGTATCCTTTAGGTATTTCAATTCCAAAACCTTCTGTAATTAACGAAAACCCTATAAGTAGTAAAAAGGCTAAAGCCAACATTTTAAATGCAGGATGTTTGTTTACAAAACTGCTTATTGGTTCTGCTGCCACCATCATAATTAATACAGTTACTATCACCGCAACATACATTACCCAAACTTCTTTAACCATTCCTATAGCTGTAATAATAGAGTCTACACTAAATACTAAATCTAAAATCAAAATTTGTATCAATACTTTGCTAAACGTTTTGGCGGCATTTGCAGCACTTGGTTCGTGATTACCTCCTTCGGTTTTATTGTAAATTTCTTTTGTACTCTTGTATAAAAGAAATAATCCACCCAAAATTAAGATTAACTCTTTACCTGTAATTTCATTATTAATTACTGTAAAAAGTTTTTTATCTAGTTTCATGATGATAGAAATAATCATCAATAAACCAACCCTCATAGCAGCTGCTAAAATTAATCCCCATTGTCGTGCCTTTTTTTGTTGTTCTTGAGGAAGTTTATTAGCAATAATCGAAATAAAAATTACATTGTCAATTCCTAAAACCACTTCCAATGCAATTAATGTTAATAGAGAGATAAAAATTTGATAGTCCATAATTTTATATAACAGTTGTATAATATTAAAGGTTTAAACAAAAATGAAAGAAGTTTAAATTTAATGTTATTCCATGTTTGCTTTTTTGTTTTCAGCAGCTTTTAAAACTGCAAGCGTAATTCTTTTTGTTTTTGTAGCAGGTGTTTTGGCGTTCAAAATCCATTCTAAAATAGCTCGTTTACTACTTCTATTAAAATTATCCCAATTTGTTTGTGCAGTTTTATTTTTATTTAATAACAGTTGCATTTCATCAGGTACGATTAAATTTTCAACATCATCTAAGGCAGTCCAAGTACCAGTTTCTTTTGCAAGCTCAATAGATAGTAAGCCGGCTTCTTCAATTTTATTAGCTGCGAGTAATCGTTCTACTTTTAGTTTGTTTACTTTACTCCAATTACTTTTAGGGTTTCTGACACTAAAGTATTGATAAAAACTGTGTTCGTCTCGTTTGTTTATTTTGCTATCAATCCATCCAAAGCAAATGGCTTCATCTACAGCTTCATCGTAGGTTACAGAAGGTATTCCACTATTTTTTTTGTAGATAATTAAGAATATCGATTGCTGTGTTTTATGATTTTTTTGCAACCATTTTCGCCATTCTTTTTGATTAGCTGCAACAGTAGTAGCAATGCCTTTGTGAAGTTCTTGTTGCATACAGATGATGTTTTAATTACCCAAAATATCAAATTTAGATTTAGGTCTTTTTTCATCTAACCAATTAAACCCTTTTACTTTTAAGCCATCATGATTAACTTGCTTTATAGGGTACATAGTACCATTTAAGTTATTTACAAAAACTACTCTTTGCGGTTTATTGTTTAAAAAACTAACTGTAATTAAATCGCATGTACTACTATTTACACCAATTAATTTTTTAAATTCGTCTTCGGCATAATATATATTTTCTGCAGGTGTTCCTTTTGCAATTAAAGTATCAATTTTTCCTTCTTTAAAAAATCCATTAATAGTATTACCTCTAACTTGATTAAAGAATTTTGTACCCACTTTACTGATGCTGATGGCATTTTCCCAAACCTCTAATTTATGTGGTTTTTGTTTTTTGGTGTACATATATATAGTATCTCCTGTAAGTTGATTATCCCTTGCCCATGCAATTGGATTTTTCATCAGCCGAAATACTGAGTCGTAACTGCTGTAAAACATACTATCAGCAGTTGCTTGTAAACTATCGTTAAATATTTTTACATTATAATAAGCTTCAAAAAAACGGTTGTTGCTGCTATCTTTATTAAAATTAAACTTCATGTTTTTAGGCTGAGCTTTTCCGTGTAATTGAAAGTTTCTGAAGCCAACTATATCTGTTAATCTGCCACTATATAATGTATCTGCAGTAATATAAGTTGTATCTGCATCTTGCCTTATTAGCAAAATTGGTTTTTGAGTAGCTAAAAAAGTATTAGTTTTTTTATTGGTTTTAATGTTATTGGCTATTAAATCTTGGCCATTTAAAGTGTCTTTAGTTTTGTATACAGCATTGCCTACAAATTCTCCAAATCCTGAGCTATCTTCAATAGCCATTTTATCTGCTGTAAAAGTATAAGCACTATCATCTATGGTACTTCGAGATAAAAACTTGCCTTTTTTTGTTTTTAAATCATAATAGCCTTCTTTGGTAGTAATGGTAGTTTTGCCATTTATGATTTTAGTTGGGCAAACAAAATTTGAAATTTCTGTATTTAGATTATACAATAAAGTATCCGTATAAATTTTGTATTCGGGATTGATAAGTACTACTTTTCGTTTAAAATAAACATCTCTAACATCTCCATAGTAATATCCTTCAACACTTGTAAGTGTAGTTTTACCGTTCACAATTTTTCCTCCATTGGTATATGTGCCAATTTTAATGCCAACATCGTAAGTTAAATCGTTTGTGGTTAAGGTTCCTTTGCCATCGGTTAATCTTACTTTGTTTTTAAGATAAGCACGTTTTTCTTTTCCTAAATACTTTACGTATTGTGCGTATGTGTGAATGCTATCGGCGTCATTAATATGTACGTTGCCAAAGGCTTCCAACATATTTTCTTTTTCGTTTAGTAAAATACTATCAGCATAAAACAAAGTTTGGTCTTGCTGTACAATAGCATTTCCTGCAAGCGATAAAAATACTTTATTACTATCTATGGCTTGCCGATTATAACGTTCTGCCTTAATAAATTCAATTCTTTTACCTTGAGGTACAGTATCAGCAACTGCTGTTCTTTGAGCCAATGAATTAAATGTAACTAAGGTGCTTAACAAAACTAATAGCAGCTTATTTTTTAGATAGATACAGCTCATTAAACTTGAGGATTATTTGTTACGTGTTGTATCTAAAGGAGCTTGCAATGCACCACCTTTTTCTTTTTTACCAAAAACAGAAATGTTTACATATCTTTTTGGATGTGTTCTCAAATCGTCCATTAAAATATTTGCACTTCTTACAGTGTTTGTGAGATTGTTGTATAATGCTTTATCATTCATCAATAAACCTAAACTTCCATTGTTGCTATTTAATTTAGAAACTGCAGTGTTTAAAGTTTCGAGTGTAGTTTTCATTTTATTAAGTAACCCATCAATATCTGCTTTGCTTAGGTTTTTTGTTGTAGTTTCTATGTTCTCTAAAGTGCCATTAATTTTATCGTTTTGGTTATTTAAATTGCTAGTAAAGTTGCTCATATTAGTCATGCTTTTTGCTAATGCACCATTTTGTTGATTCAGCATGTCGTTTAATGAAGCACTTGCTTTTGTTAAATTTTCAGTTAGCTTTTGAATATTAGCAACACTAGTTTGCAAGTTATTTTTGGTATTTGGATCAACGATTGAATTAAGATTTTGTAAAGTGCTATTTAAAGTAATCAAAGTTTTATTTAAGTTGTCGCCAATAGGATCTAATTTGTTCGAAAGTTTATCAATCATTCCCAAAGGATTTTCAGTTTTTATGGTTTCCCCATCTTTTAAAAAATGTACGGTATCGTTTCCTAAAGATATTTCTATGGTTGGTGTACCTAAGGGTGCTGATGAAATTGTAGCTATAGAATTTGCAGGAATGTTATAACTCGTTTTTAGTTTAATGCCAACTTTAATTAGTCTTAAATTGGCATCAACATTTTCTATTTCGTAAACACTGCCAATAGGAAAACCATTCACCATTACAGCATGAGATACCATTAAACCTTTTGCATCAGGAAACTGAGCATAAATGTAATGGCCTGTTTTTAGCAAACTTCTTCCTTTTAAAAAATTAAATCCTAACACTAATAAAGTAATGGCAACAGCAGTTAGTGCACCTACTTTGGTTTCGTTACTAATCTTCATATGGCAAAACTAAGGGTTTGTAGTACATAGTTTATGGGCAAATTATGTATAGATAAACTTTAATTTTTTGTTATGATTTGGGGTGTAAAAACAAAGCCTCGCAGTATTTGCAAGGCTTTGTTTTTATATTATCGTTGATGTTCGTCAGCTTCTTTTTGATAGGCTTTAATGATGGCTTTTACTAATCTATGTCGCACTACATCTTCTTCATCTAATTCAATATGTGCAATACCATCAATATTTTTTAATATTCTTTGAGCTTTATGTAAACCCGATTGTTGATTTTTGGGCAAATCAATTTGTGTAGGGTCGCCTGTTATTATAGCTTTTGCATTTGCTCCAATACGGGTAAGAAACATTTTTAATTGTAAATCGTTCGTGTTTTGAGCCTCGTCTAAAATTATAAATGCATTGTCTAAAGTTCGCCCACGCATGTAAGCCAAAGGTGCAATTTCAATGGTACGAGTTGTCATATAATAACCCAATTTGTCGGCAGGTATCATATCATCTAAAGCATCGTATAAAGGACGTAAATATGGGTCTATTTTCTCTTTTAAATCTCCTGGTAAAAATCCTAAACTTTCTCCAGCTTCAACAGCAGGCCTTGTAAGTATAATTTTTTTAACCGTTTTGTTTTTTAATGCTCTAACAGCTAATGCAACTGCTGTGTAGGTTTTACCTGTACCTGCAGGGCCAATGGCAAAAACAATATCGTTTTTGTCGGCAGCTTGTACCATTTTTTTCTGATTGTTGGTACGTGCTCTAACAGTTTTTCCATTTGGTCCAAACACTAAAATATCATTAGGGTTTTTGTCAACAAAATGGTCAACAGTTTCGGCATCGTCGCCACCTAAAATTTGCTCAAAATATCCATCGCTTAAATGGCCATTTCTTTCGAGGTATTGAATTACTAAACTAATTTTTTCTTTTGCCGTTTCTATTTGCTCAGGTGCCCCACTCATTTTAATTTGTGTGCCACGAGATAAAATTTTAAGCAACGGAAATTTACGTTTTAATAAATCGAGCTTTGCATTGTTAACTCCAAAAAACTCAATTGGGTTAACGGTATCGAGGTTAATGATTGATTCTGTCAATGTGAATTTTTTAAATTAAAAAAGTTTATTCCAAATATAAATTGTAACTGTAAGTAGGCAATAAAAAGGTTTTTAACAGGTTGTGCATAAACTATAAATATCTTTCTTCAATAATGTTTTTGTGATGCAAAAAATGTCCAAGATTCATGAAAGCAATTGCATTTGTAGTAATAGGATTACCATTTACAGTTCCAAAAGTATGCAACATATCTTGGCTTAAAGATTGAATAAATAAATCTGATGCTAGCCTGTGGTGGGTAAATTCTTGTTTTAATGTATCGAACGAATTGGTGCTATTTACGGCTTGTTTTGCAAATTCATTTTCATCGAAAGAAGATAAAACCACATCGCTTTTTCGTGCCACAATTAGTGCACGATACATAAATACCCTTTCAGTATCTAACACATGCTGTAGTACTTGTTGCAATGTCCATTTGCCATCGGCATAGGCAAAATTTGCTTTTTCATTGGGTAGGGTAAGATAAAATGTTACAATATCTTGTACATGATTACTGATAGCTTCTTCAATATTATTGCCTTTAACCAAGCCAATATATTTCGAGAAATAGGC
>JBMLOR010000259.1:13538-14826 GCA_049242865.1 Chitinophagaceae bacterium
TTTTGTGCTAGGGCTGCATCAATCCAAGTTTGGGCTTGTTTAAGATCTTTGCCTGTTTCGTAGTAGTAAGATGCTGCTGCAAAATATGGTTTTGTATCTTTATTAAATACATTATCAATCTGAGCCATTACTTTAGCATCTACGTTAGTGCTTATTGGTAATGCTACAAAACTGTTTTCCCACATCATTTCTAAATGAATAGTAGAATTAGTTATGCTACCAAATTGAATGGTAAAAGTTTCTACTTTATCACTTAGTTTTTTTACTGGCACATTTACACGTACCACATCATTTTCTTGTTTGTATAATGATGGGCTGTTTACATTTACATCTTTAGTTATAATTAAAGTAAAAGCATCGGCATTAGGAATGCATAAAAAACCGTATTTGCCAGCCTTTACTGCAACGCCACCAATAGTAACATCGTCACTAAAAGTTAAAGTTGTAGCACTATTAGCACCTGTACGCCAAACTTTGCCAAAAGGAACTAAATCGCCAAATCCTTTACGATTTTTTAAACTTGGGCGACTATAGCTTAATTCAATATTACCTACACCAAAAGCTTGTTTTACAGTTTGTAAAGGTGAAGGTTGTGGCGTAGTTAGTTGTTGTGCTGTGGCAACTTGCAATGTTAATATTGCAAAAGCAATAGAAAGTAATTTTTTCATTTTATAAAAATAATTTTAAGCAACAAATGTATAGTTTGAGTAATGATATTTTTTATTTTTTGGATGAATGCGTTATCGGTAGGGGGAATTTTTAGCTTTAAAATGACTATGCTTCAAAATGGTAAAAAACATTAAAATTTTGCCTTTTTGACATATACCCTACATTTGCAGCCTTAAAAAATAATTATGGCAACAACATCTGATATTAGCAGAGGTATGGTTCTTAAGCTTGATAATAGCTTGTATAGCGTAGTAGAATTTGGTGAAAATAAAACAGCAAGGGCTGCTGCTAAAGTATGGGCTAAATTAAAAGGCGTTGATAATAAAAGAACAATTGAAAAAACTTGGAACAGTGGCGAAACTGTTTTTCCGGTAAGAGTTGAAAAGAAAACTTTTCAATATTTATATCAAGACGATAGTGGTTACAACTTAATGAATACTGAAACTTACGAGCAAATTGCTGTAAGTGGCGAAATGATTGATGGTGTGGAGTATTTAAAAGATGGTGCTGAAGTTTTTGTATTAATTAATACTGAAACTGAACAACCTATTGGTGCTGAGTTGCCAGAAAAAATTGTTGTATTAATTACTTATTGTGAGCCAGGTGTAAAAGGTGATAC
>JBMLOR010000260.1:0-1374 GCA_049242865.1 Chitinophagaceae bacterium
TACTCCATAGCAACTCCCACCTTACTCCCATCTTACTCCCACCTAAAGCCCACCTAAGTTAAATCCATATTTGATAAAATATTTAGTTTATGACATTTATTTTTGTAAATTACAAAAGCTACTATATTTGCTGTGTCAATTCGTTATTATACTATGCAGGCAGCATTTAATACACAAATGGTTATTTTGGCTCGAGAATCGAGGGGCTTAAGCCAGTTACAATTGGCCGAAGCCATTGGTATGAGTGCTACTAACCTTAGTAAAATAGAAAGGGCAGATATTAGTATTGCAACAGAAACTATTGAAAAAATTGCAGCGGCTACCCAATATCCCTTATCGTTTTTTTATCGTGTAGGCGATATAGTACCTGAAAATCTAAATTATCGCAAAAGAGAAGTGGTGGCTCAAAAATTAATAACACCGGTACATGCACAAGTAAATATTTATCGTTTGCAAGTGCAAACCATCATGACATTATTAAAGATGGAAGCCCCGCTTTTGCCACTTCTACCTACTTCAGAAAAGATAGTTCCAGCTTCAGTAGCTAATACCATTAGGAAGCTTTGGCAAATACCAAACGGCCCTATTGAAAATCTTACCTCCATCATAGAAAGCAAAGGCATTATTACCTGTAATTTTAATTTTGGAACCGAGCGTATTGATAGTAGAACCATGCTTACCATTGATAAGCAACCCATTATATTCACCAATAGCAGCCTAGGGGGAGATAGACAACGATTTTCATTGGCTTACGAGCTAGGACAGTTATTAATGCACAGCTTTGTAGCCGTACCCACTGATGCTGATATATCGCATGAGGCTAACCTGTTTGCAGCTGCCTTGTTACTACCAGAACAAGAAATAAGGAAAGACTTTGAAGCAGGTATAACGATTCCTATACTAGCACAACTTAAAACCAAGTGGAAAGTAAGTATGATAGCCTTACTCTACAGGGCCGACGACCTTGGCTACCTCACACCCAACCAAAAAAGGTATTTACTACAACAGTTTAACACCTTAAAAATAAGACGCAGAGAACCCATTGAATTAGATATACCCACAGAAACACCAACACGATTAAAAGCTATGGAGTTGCAGTTGAGAAAGCAATTGCACTTGAATGTAATGGATATGGCTAATTTGTTGTGCCTTAATACAGAAGAATACTTAGAGCAATACTATTTTTAACGTACCTATAAAATGAATTACTATGTTGTACCCTACTACATCTATTGAAATAAAACCTTACAGTACTAAAGAACTAGCAAGCATTTATGGTGTATGTGATAAAACATTAAAAAAGTGGTTACTACCTTTTAATGAAGCTATTGGTAAAAAGCAAGGGCGATACTACAATGTAGCACAAGTAAAAAC
>JBMLOR010000261.1:0-2052 GCA_049242865.1 Chitinophagaceae bacterium
TTTTTTCATTTCGATTTTTTTTGAATTCGTTGCGTCTATCGGTTAAAAATCGTAAAAAATAAATAGAGCAACCTTTTTTTAAATGAAAAGCCTCCCAAACCCTCCAAAGGAGGGCTTTATGAGACCACTTAATAAATTCTATGAACTTTTTCCCCCTTGGGGGATTGAGGGGGCTTCTAAACTCTTCTTGCTTTTGGAGGACGACAACCATTGTGAGGGATTGGCGTAATATCTTTGATACTAACTACATCAATTCCACTTTGAGCGATGCTTCTGATTGCACCTTCTCTTCCATTTCCTGGTCCTTTTACAAATACATCCACTCTTTTTAAACCAGCATCACTTGCAACTTTTGCTGCATCAGCTGCTGCCATTTGAGCTGCATAAGGAGTATTTTTTTTGCTTCCTCTGAAGCCCATTTTACCAGCACTACTCCAAGAAATTACTTGACCTTGTTTGTTGGTAAATGCAATGATAATGTTGTTGAATGTAGAACTAATTCTAACTTCTCCTGCCGCTTCTACTTTTACAATTCTTTTTTTTGCGGCTGCTTTAGCACTGTTTTGTGCTTTTGATGGTTTTGCCATTTTTTTGTTTTTAGGTAATCTTCTTAAATAATTATTTGCCTCCTAGTTGCAGTAAAGCAACTTATCCAGCAATTGATATAAATGCAAAACTCAAAGCATAGTGCCTTGAGCTTTGAAAGTTTATTTTTTAGCAGCTTTCTTTTTACCCGCTACTGTTTTACGTTTTCCTTTACGGGTTCTACTATTTGTTTTTGTTCTTTGACCACGTACTGGTAATCCTTTTCTATGACGGAGGCCTCTGTAACAAGCAATATCCAATAAACGTTTAATGTTCATTTGAGTTTCGCTTCTTAAAGCACCTTCTACTTTTATAGTTTCGTTAATAATATTACGAATAGCAGTTTGCTCATCATCATTCCATTGATTTACTTTTTTGTCAAAATCAATTCCTGCTTTTGTTAAAATTTCTTGTGCAGTGCTTCTGCCAATACCATAAATGTAAGTAAGGCCAATTTCGCCTCTTTTATTTTTAGGTAAATCTATACCAGCTATACGAGCCATATTATTTAATTTCTAATTTTAATTATTAATTATTGATTATCCTTGACGTTGTTTATATCGAGGATTTTTTTTGTTGATTACAAAAAGTACACCTTTGCGACGAACAATTTTGCAATCGGCACTGCGTTTTTTTATAGATGCTCTAACTTTCATACAATTATTATTACTAGTTTCTGTTTATTAATTTTAATTGGGAGTTAAAAATTTTAGACGATTTTATTTGTATCTAAAATTAATTCTACCTCTAGTTAAATCATAAGGACTCATTTCAACCCCAACCTTATCACCTGGCAAAATTCTGATGTAGTGCATACGCATTTTACCAGAAATTGTAGCCAAAATTTCATGTCCGTTTTCCAACTTTACTTTGAACATGGCATTACTAAGAGCCTCGAGTATAACACCATCTTGTTTTATTAGATTCTGTTTAGACATATTTTTTTTGGGATTGCAAAAGTAGAGGGATTGAACGTAAAAAAGCAAATTTTATTTAAAAATATTTTGAAAATTGTGGAAAAAGGATTAATGAATTGGCATTTTTAACTAAGATGACATTTAAAATCTATGTTTTTGAACATGTTGTATGTTACTTTACTTCAATTTCGTCAATAAAAATAAAAGCATCGCCTCCTTTTCCTTGGTGCCAATTTGGTAATTTGCCATAATTAGTTGCTTTTACCTTTATAAATTGAGCAGTTTTTTTATGTTGAATTTTAAATGTTGAATTTTGAATAGAATAGTCGTTTGCAGGAATAGTATTGGTTACGGTTTCTACCAAAGTAAAATTGATATTATCTGTAGAAGTATAAAACTCCACTTTTGTAGGAAACAAAATCCAACTTCGAGTATCTTGTAAAAAGTTGGCTGAAATTTCGCTGATACTTTTTATTTCTTTCATATCAATAACAGCTTCAAAGTCTTGGCTTTGATAGCCTTGCCAACCACCTTTTCTCCAATCTTTATC
>JBMLOR010000262.1:0-14920 GCA_049242865.1 Chitinophagaceae bacterium
TACAAAGGCATTGAAAAAGCAATTGTAAATAATAGAATGGGAGATATTGGTTGGGCAATTCAAAATCATACTGAGTTTTTAAATGGGTATGGTGTTGTAAGAGAATTGGTGGGCCATGGGCTTGGTAAAAGTTTGCACGAAGATCCCCAAGTACCTAATTATGGAAGGCGTGGTAATGGTCCAAAACTTAAAGAAAATCTTGTGCTAGCTATTGAACCAATGATAAACATGGGTACAAAAGAAGTATTTACAGATGTAGATGGATGGACTGTAAAAACCAAAGATGGTAAACCAAGTGTTCATTTTGAACATGATGTTTGTGTGAAAAAGGATAAGGCTTTAATTCTTAGTAATTACGCCATAATTGAAGAGGCAGAAAGAAAAAATGCTAATCTTTGGGCTAGTAATATTATTAACTTTTAGTAAGCAATTTAATAATCATTTTTGAAGAAATAAATCAAATGAAAAAAATACTCATAGCATTATTACTCACTACTACTTTTTACAGTTGTACTAAGTTTCAGCAACCTGAATTTAGAGAAACACGAAATTTTAAAATTAATAAACTAGGATTCGATAAAACAAGTTTAAGTATGGATTTTGTGTGTTTTAATCCAAATAGTTTAGGAGTAGTTTTAACAAGGGTTGATTGTGAACTGTTTGTAGAGAATAATTATTTAGGCAAATTTGTGCTTGATACTTCAATAAATATTGAAAAAAGAAGCGAGTTTGTAATACCTGCAAAAATTGCAGTTGATATGAAGAATGTTTATAAAAATGGTTTTAATGTTTTGTTTAATAAAGAAGTTACTGTTAAAGCTGTTGGTACTTGTGGACTAAAAAAAGTGGGTGTAAAATTTAATTGGCCTATAAACTATGAAGGCAAGCAAAAGTTTAGTTTATTCTAAAATAGTTAATATGTAATACTAATATAAAAAGCCCCAAATTGGGGCTTTTTATATTAGTTGAAAAGAATAACCTACCTAATGAATGGTAAACTTATTCTAACACCAAAATTTCCATCCATTCCTTTTGGGAAGCTTTTAATAAAATCAACTCTTATTACTTTAAAAATATTTTCAAGCCCAACAAATGCCTCATAATATCCTTGATTATCATTGGTTGTTAAGGTGTTTGCTCCTAAAACTAAGAACCAATTTAGCTTTTTAAATCCAGGAATTTTGTTAGTGAGTAAACCATTTAAATGG
Organism: Chitinophagaceae bacterium; assembly: GCA_049242865.1. Classification (GTDB taxonomy): domain Bacteria; phylum Bacteroidota; class Bacteroidia; order Chitinophagales; family Chitinophagaceae; genus CAIVPM01. The sequence goes on from JBMLOR010000262.1 coordinate 1,209, forward strand.
TATTCAATATGTGCTGCAGAATAAAATTTACTGGCATTAGCATAGCTATAATATGGCATTAACTGATAGCTATTTAAAAATGGAGATGCAAAGGCAACTTCACTTCCTGTAAAATGATTTAAATCTGGTACAAATACAGATTTATTATTTAAAAATCCTCCAATTCTAAATCTGTAATTTAATAAACCACCTAGTTTTAAGTTAAGGTTATCGCTAATACTAAAATTCCATTTTGTATAATCAACGTCACTGCCAAAAAGGTTAGGCACACCTTGAGTAATCCCTAAAGTAAACGTAGGATATTTAGAGCCTAAACTCACTTTTCTATCAGGATATTCAATGTATTTTGCCCCTGGTCGGTAAACTAAAGCTACACCAACACTTAATGCTTGATGCCTGTTTATATTAGCAAAACCAATAGGTTTATTGTCGGTGTATTGTCTATTATCCACAGTTCTCCACTTATAATCTGTTGTATTTTCTAAAGGAGTTCTATGTTGTAAATTAGCTCCAATGCCAATGCTAAATCCTTTTCCTAATCCAGCTGAATAGTTAGCTTTAGCAAACCAAGCTTCATATAGCTTCATATGATTTTTGGTGTATTGTAATGTTGATATTGTATTTACAAATGATGAAATTGGATTTGAGTTATCAAATTGAAAAACATTTTTTCCGCCTTCAAAACTTATACTATTAATGTATTTTTTGCCAAAGGTGTAACCAATGTTGCTGTATGCTTGTAGCCTTGTGTTGCTAAAACCATATCTAATGTTTGCAGAAACATTGAGGCGTTTTCTCCCTTCTAATTCTTTAAAATAAGTTCCTCCAACAATCATACTCAAACCCTCTACTGTATTAAATGATAAATTACTTATTAAGGGTGCTATGTAAATGCTACTTTTCTTTTTTTCTTTATTAATATTTATGCCTGTAAGTAAAAACTTACTAATAGTAATTTTGTTGTTTTTTTTATCAATGCTATCTAAATATTTAGGGTCTTTACGAACTTGTTCAAGGCTATCTTTTTTTACATAATCTCTTGTTTCTGCTTCACTTAAAGGAATTGGTCTTACATCGTCCCAATACGATTTTGGTTTTTTATTACTACTATCATAAAATTTATATAGGGTTTCGTTAAAAAAGTTTTTTGCAAATTTTGGCTCAATATTATGCTTGTCATACACCTGTAAAAAACTGCCAAAAAAATCGAACCCAAAAAATTTTCCAGCTGGTTTGGCAACTTGTTGTTTTACAACCCATGTGTTTTTGTAAGGAACATATAATTGCTCTAACACCAAAGTGTCTAAAAATTGCATTTGCTGATTTTTTAAACAAGTTAGCTGCACACTTTGAATTCTCCATTCATCTTCAACAATGTTTATAACACCAGTAAATAAAGGCTCATAAGCTCTTTTTGGAGTAACAATTATTTTGTTAATCATCTTGCCATTCTCAAAAAAATTGCCAGCAAACTTGTATTTATAAAAGTTTAAAGCACCGTTTGCAATTGGCGAAATAAAGCCTCTAGGGTTTAATCCTCTACCTAAACTAATATTGTTTTCATACAATGAAACTATTTGTGGGCTACTAAAGCCAAAACCATCACTTTGGCCACTTACTCTAGTACTTAGCACTTCAATTTTTCTATCATTTTTTCCATCAACACTATACTTTGCAACGGTTTCACTCAAAAAAATCATTTTTCTTTTACTTGTATCACCATCTTCAAAATCAACAGTTTCGCCAAAGAATTTTTTGGGATAATTTCTTAATTGCAGTTGACCTTTTAAATAAACCTCGCATTCATATTTTTTATTTTCGGTTAAATGTTCTTCTCTTTTTGCAATGGCATTTCTTATAATGGCATAAGCAGGATCTTCGCCATTATTTTTAACAACAACTTCTTTTAATGTGTATTGTTGTTCGGTTAATACAAAATCTAAAGTTTCATTTTGTTTATTAATTGTAATTGTTTTTTCTTCGGTTTTATATCCAATACTTTGGCAAATTATTGTATAGGTACCCTCACTAATTGATAATTGGTATTTTCCTTGAGCATTAGCAGTAGTTCCTTTTAAAGAGCCTTTTACAAGTATAGATGCAAATGGTAAAGCATTGTTGTGATTATCTTTTACAATACCTGTAAGTTGATTTGCAAAGGAGGTTAAGCAAGTGCCTAGTAATACAATAAGTAAATATTTTTTCATGTTTTAGATTGATTTTTTGCTTTAAAACGAAAATAATAGAAGGAAGTTACAATAACGATATATTAACATTTAATTGGCTAAATCTTGTTTTAAATGGCAGTAAATATTTTTGAAAACTTTATAAAAAAAACTATTTATTCGCAACCCATTTAAAAAATATGAATCACTCATCAATCATTGCAAATGAATTGCAGATTAAGCAAACTCAGGTAGAAACAGTTATTCAACTTTTGGCAGAAGGAAATACCATTCCATTTATTGCCAGATACAGAAAAGATAAAACAGGCAGTTTAGATGAAGTGCAAATAGAAGCCATACAACTAAAAGCTAAACAACTGCAAGAGTTTGATGATAGAAAATTAGCTATTATAAAGTCGATAACTGACCAAAATAAAATGACCGAGGATTTGCAACTTAAAATTGATGCAGTTGTAACTATTGCTCAATTAGAAGATTTGTATTTGCCTTACAAACCAAAACGTAAAACAAAAGCCCAAACGGCCAGAGAAAATGGTTTAGAACCTTTGGCACAGTTAATTTTAAAGCAAACACAAGTAAACTTAAATATAGAAGCTGCATTGTATGTAAATGATGTTGTGAAAACAATTGAAGAGGCATTGCAAGGTGCAAGAGATATTATTGCTGAAACTGTAAATGAAGATGCCAACGTAAGAGAAAAAATGCGTTTTTTATTTAATGATAAAGCTTTATTTATTAGTGCAGTTTTAAAAGATAAAGAAACTGAAGGGGCTAAGTACAAAGATTATTTTAATTTCAGTGAGCCTATTAAAACCATCCCATCTCACAGAACTTTGGCTATTTTAAGAGGATTTTTAGAAGGTTACTTAAAAATGAGTATAGAACCATTAGAGCAAGATGCTTTGGCATTGCTCGAAAATTTATACATCACATCAAGCTTAAACGAAAGCGTAACTCAAGTTAAAAAAGCACTTAGAGATTGCTATGTAAGATTGTTGCAGCCTAGTTTAGAAACTGAATGCCGAAACAATTTAAAAGCAGCTGCTGACGAAGAAGCCATCAATGTTTTTGCAGAAAATTTAAAACAGTTATTGCTAAGCTCACCATTGGGCAGTAAAAGATTGATTGCTATTGACCCAGGCTATAGAACAGGTTGTAAAGTGGTGGTTTTAGATGAGTTTGGGAATTTACAGCACAACGATTTAATTTATATTCATGAAAAAAATAAATTGTACGAAGCAGAACAAATTATAAAACACTTAGCTAATAAATATCAAACTCAATCATTTGCTATTGGAGATGGAACTGCAGGAAGAGAAACAGAACAGTTTGTGAAAAGTTTGAATTTAAATATTCCAATTTTTATGGTAAATGAAGATGGAGCAAGTATTTATAGTGCAAGTGAAATTGGCAGAGAAGAATTTCCTAACCATGATGTTACAGTAAGAGGTGCTGTAAGTATTGGAAGAAGATTGATGGATCCATTAGCCGAACTTGTAAAAATTGATGCAAAAAGTATTGGTGTAGGTCAGTATCAACACGATGTTAATCAGTTTAGATTAAAGGAAAAACTAGATCAAACTGTAATTAATTGTGTAAACCAAGTTGGGGTTAACTTAAATACTGCTTCTAAGCATTTGCTAAGTTATGTTAGTGGTATAGGTAACTCAATTGCTGAAAATATTATTTTATATAGAAAAGAAAATGGTGAATTTAAAAGTAGAAACGAGCTGCTAAAAGTTGCACGTTTGGGAAATAAAGCATTTGAACAAAGTGCAGGATTTTTGAGAATTAGTAATGGAAAACATCCTTTAGACAATAGTGGTGTACATCCTGAAGCTTATGAAATTGTAGAAAAAATGGCGAATGATTTACAAGTTAAGGTAGCCCAATTGATTAGTAATGGAGATTTAATAAAGCAAATCGATGCTAAAAAATATGCAACCGAAGCAATAGGAATTATCGGTGTTACAGATATTTTAAAAGAGTTACAAAAACCCGGTTTAGACCCAAGAGCGGAAATTGAGGTATTTGAATTTGCCAATATTTTTAAAATTGAAGATGTTGTAGTGAATAGTATTATACCAGGTGTTGTTACCAATATTACTCGTTTTGGTGCTTTTGTAGATATTGGTGTAAAGCAAGATGGCTTGGTACATGTAAGTGAAATAGCACATAAATTTATAAGCGATCCAAACGAAGTTTTAAAACTTAATCAAAAAGTGCAGGTTAAAGTGTTGGAGGTAGATGTTGCTCGTAAAAGAATAATGCTTAGTATAAAGCAAACGCAAGAAAAGCCAACAAACCATCAATATGGCAATCATCAACAAAATAGAAAAAATCCTAGCCAATATCAACAACCTAAAACTGCAATGAGTGAAGCTTTAAAAAATTTAAAAGGAAAATTTGGCTAGTTTATTTTTGAATATTGTTATTCGTGAATTATATATTTTCGGCATCTACTTTTTGTAAATTACGAGATTTGAATATGTTAAAAGTAGAGGCTAAAAACATTACAATTGCAATATTACTTTATTTCAGAGCAGGCATTTACAATAGATTTTGGTAATAATCAAACTCTTTCCAAAAATATAAGCATTCATGCAATAGTACAATATTTTCAAAAAAATCCAATTGAAGGAATTGTTGACATTGTACCCTCATCTGAAACAATTAGTTTTTTCTTTGATATACAGTTAATTCCATCATCAAGCGAATCGTTTGCTCAATCAATTTTTGACGTTGTACAACATTTAAAAATTGAACCAAAATTAATTAACAGTAAAGAAATAAGCATTCCAATTTGTTTTGATGAAAGCCTTGCATTAGATTTAATGGACGTTTGTAATAATACTCATTTAACTAAAAATGCTTTTAAACAACTTTTTTTGGGCAATACTTATACAGTTGCACACTTAGGTTTTTTGCCAGGATTTCCTTACATAACTGGCTTAAACACTCAATTACAACTTAAACGAAAAGATACACCAAATCCTAGAGTGCCTGCAAAATCAGTTGCTATTGCAAACGATAAAATTGGTATTTATCCATTTACAACACCAGGTGGTTGGCATATAATAGGCAGCATCCCTTTTAATTTATTTAGTTTAAACCAAGCCAATCCTTTTTTATTTAATGAAGGGTTTAAAGTGCATTTTTTTGAAATTGATTTACCAACTTATAAAGCTACTTTGGAAGAACAAATTTCTAGTTTATCAATTCCTGCATCCAAAAATCCTAGTTTAAAAATTATAAAATCTATTGGCATTAATACCATTCAATCAACCCCAAGATTAGGGCATTTATCTAAAGGGGTTCCATTAGGTGGATTTATGCTTCCTTCATTGGCAAATCAATTATTAAGTGTTATAAAAATATCAGCTGTAAATCCAATCATAGAGTTAGCAATGGGAACGTTGCAAATTAAAGTTATTAAGCCTTTTAGATTTGCTTTTGCAGGTAGTATTCATGTGTATATCAATAATATGCCTCAGCAACAATTTAATCCAATATCTGTAAAAGAGGGTGATGATTTAAATGTAGTGTATAATGGCAATGGAATTTATGGTTACATGGCATTTGATGGAACTATTAATATTCCTAAAATTTTAGGTAGTTATAGTACTAGTATTAATGCACAATTGGGTTATCTTATACAAAAAAATGATAATCTGGAAATTAAAAAAACATCAAAATTGATTGCTGCAACAGCAAATAAACCACTGATGAAATCTTCAGTTATTCGATGTTTTAAGGCCCATGAGTTTGATTGCTTGAATGATGATTCCAAACAAAAAATATTTGCATCGTTCTTCGAAATGGATGTTCAAGCAAATAGAATGGCAATTAAATTAAAAAGTGAAAAGTTGGTTACTCATTCACCTATAGAAATTTCCTCAACTGCAGTTACAGTAGGAACTGTTCAGTTAACACCAAATGGTCAGTTAATTGTTTTGATGAATGATGCTCAAGCTACTGGCGGTTATCCAAGAATTTTGCAAATTGCTAAAGTAGATATCGAATTATTGGCCATGCATAAACCTGGCGAGAATATTCAGTTTAAATTAATTAGTTTTGAAGAGGCTACTCAATTGCTTTTGTTAAACTACAATTCATAAAATGATAATTAATTGTGATGTTGCTGAAGGTATAGGAAATGAAGAGGAAATTTTTCCATGTATTCAGTGGGCAAATTTAGCTTGTGGTGGTCATGCAGGCGATGAATACACTATTTCAAATGCCATGCAGTTAGCAAAACAATTTAATGTACAAATTGGTCTTCATCCTTCATATCCTGATAAAGAAAATTTTGGTCGAAAGTCCATGGCAATCAGCAAAGAAAAGTTAGAGCAATCATTATTGCAACAACTTAATTTTGGTGTAAATCTTGCCTTAAAAAATGGGGTAGAAGTGAAGCATATCAAACCACACGGAGCTTTGTACAATGATGTTGCGTTTGATGATTCATTAATCAATACTTTTCTAAATGTTATAGAGCAATTAAATAAATCTTGGATTATAGTTGGTTTAAGTGAGTCATTGATGTTGCAACAAGCTATTAAAAGAGGATTAAAGGTTTCACATGAAGTATTTGCTGATAGGCGTTACAATGCCAATAAAACTTTAGTGAGTAGGGCAACAGTTGGTGCTGTTATTACTAATGAAAAAGATATGTTATTGCAAGCACAAAATTTTAAGCAAAACAAGCCAATTAAAACTTTGCAACAAACATTTATTAATCTACCTGCAGATACGATTTGCCTTCATGGCGATGGTGTTAATGCTGTTAAGTTTGCAAAAGTTTTACATAAATTAATGGTCTATGAAAAATAATAAAGCAATTTATGGAGCTGCTTTTTTAATGGCAACTTCTGCTATTGGACCAGGTTTTTTAACTTCAACAGTTTTATTTACCAATAAGTTAATGGCAAGTTTTGGATTTGTAATTCTTGTATCTATTATAATTGATGTAATTGTGCAATCCAATATTTGGCAAATAATTGCTATTAAAAAACTCCCAGCACAAACTATTGCAAACAATTATTTTAAAGGTTCGGGCAATCTCATTTCTTTTTTAATAATTGGCGGTGGATTTGTTTTTAATATGGGTAATATAGCAGGCTGTGGCTTAGGATTACAGGCTTTATTTGGCATGCATCCAATGCCAGCTTCTTTATTGAGTGCAATCCTAGCAATTTTTATTTTTATGTACAAAAAGGCAGGTGTTGCTATGGATGTTTTTAGTAAAATTCTGGGTGCTTTGATGATTTTGCTAATGGCGTTTGTTGCTGTAAAAACAAATCCACCAATATTTTCGGCTTTAAAAGAAAGTTTTATTCCCTCACAATTCGATGCATTGGCAATACTTACAATTGTGGGTGGTACAGTTGGTGGTTATATTAGTTTTTCGGGTGCTCATAGATTGTTGCAGCAAGGTATAACTGGAGAAGAAAATTTAAAACAAGTTCAAAAAAGTGCAAACACAGCTATTGGTATTGCATCAATTATGCGAGTGTTACTTTTTTTAGCTGCATTAGGGGCGATTACAAATGGTGCCATTATAGATCAAAATAATCCTGCTGCTTCAGTGTTTCAATTTTCTAATGGAAATATTGGTTTGCAACTTTTTGGTTTAGTTATTTGGGCAGCTTCAATTACTTCAGTTGTTGGGGCTTCATTTACTTCGATAAGTTTTGCAACAAGTTGGCATCCATTTATTAATAAAAATCAAAATGCAATTGTTGTTGCATTTATTGTACTATCAGCAATTGTTTTTGCTTTATTCGGAAAGCCAGTAAAAATTTTACTTTTTGCAGGTGCTATAAATGGATTAGTGTTGGCTGTTGCTTTATTTATTTTGTTAATGGCTATTTATGTAAATGTGGTTTTAAAAAAATATAGTCGTATTTGGTTTACATTAGGTATTGTTTGTGCATGTATTTTGTTTATTGCTGGGCTATATACTTTTTTAAAATCTTATGTATTTTAATTTTTTCATATTATTGATGTAATATTTTATTGATTTTATAACTTACAAATAAAAATTTATGGGCTTTTTTGATTTTATTAGAAATGAATTAATCGAAGTAATTGATTGGGTTGATACTTCAAACGATACAGTTTTATGGAAATTTCAAGACAAAGAAAATAACATAAAAAATGGAGCTAAACTTACTGTACGCGAAACTCAAAAAGTAGTTTTAATGAATGAAGGTGAATTTGGTGATGAATATTTGCCAGGTTTACATACTTTATCTACCAACAATATGCCCATAACAACCACTTTAAAATCGTGGAAGTATGGTTTTGAGTCGCCTTTTAAAGTTGATGTTTATTTCATTAATACTAAACAATTCACCAATTTAAAGTGGGGAACTAGTGGGCCAATTCTTATGAAAGACGCTGATTTTGGTCAAGTTCGTATCAAGTCATTTGGGAATTTTGCCATAAGCATTCACGACGCCAAAAAGTTTATTAAACAATTTACAGGAACAACTCCTTATGTAAAAGTTGATGCTATACAAGATACTTTTCAAAATATAATTGCAAGCTTATTGGCAGAAAGTTTAGCAGAAGCTAAAATTTCTGTTACTAATTTGGCAAGCAATTTTTCTGAATTAGGCGATGTGTTAAAGCCTATTTTACAAATTGAATTGGATACGTATGGTATTAAACTCGAAAAGTTTTTTATTGAAAATGTTTCTTTGCCAGAAGAAGTAGAAAAGATAATTGATAAAAAAACACAGCTGAATATATTAAAAGGTGATTTGAATGATTTTAATAGAATGCAAGGTGGCATTGCACTTGAGAAACTTGCAGATAACGATAGTGCAGGTAACGTAGCTGGAGCAGGTGCAGGAATTTTGCTAACTAATTTAATGACACAAAATTCAACTAATAACACCAACGATGCAAACGATAAAAATCAAATGCTCGAACTTTTAAAACAATTGGGCGAATTACATAAACAAGGTGTATTAACAAATGAAGAGTTCACTCAAAAGAAAACTGAAATATTGAGTAAACTCTAAATTTTCGGAAGCTATGAATGATTTTAAAGAATTTGCTTGTCCAAATTGCAATTCAGAATTAAATTATGATGCTGATTTGATTTGTTTAAAATGTGAACATTGTCAGAGTAAATTTGAAATTGAAAACAGTAACGAACAAATTGTAGAAAATTGTTTTGAAAATGCAGTTTTAAATGAACAGTCGAATGAAGCATCGCTAACTACAGTTCAATACAAGTGCCATAAATGTGGGCAATTAAATAATATTTCTAATGATGTTGTTTTTGCTGAATGTGCTAATTGTAGTTATAATGTAATAAATACAAAGGGCTATAAGCTAAAATCAATTCATCCATCGGCAATTATTCCTTTTACCATTTCAAAATCAACCGCAAACAATATTTTTTCAAAATGGATAGCCAAAGGATTTTGGACTGAATCTAATTTAAAGCATTTATCTATTATTGAAAATTTAGTTGGTTCGTACATTCCATTTTGGACATTTGATGCACATACTACTAATGAATGGAGTGGAAATGCAGGCTATTACTATTACGAAGAAGAATCTTACACTGATGCAGATGGAGAAAGGCAAACAAGAACTATTCAAAAAACTCGTTGGGAATATCATGAAGGTAATTTTGAATATTTTTTTGATGATATTTTAGTTTGTGGTAATAACGATTTTGCCCAGCAAGAAATCAATAAAATTTACCCATATGATTTGAGTGAATTATTGCCATTGAATGAAAAATATATAGTTGGATGGAATGCAAAAGCTTACTCGAAAGATATTGAAACAAGCTTTAACTATGCAGCATCTTATATTGAAAAAGTTGTATATAATTTGGGAAGTGAAGCCCTAGGTGGAGATGTTCAAAGTGGACTACAGGTAGACACTTCTATTTATGATAAAACATATAAGCATATTGTATTGCCTGTTTGGATTTGTGAGTATTTGTATAAAGGGAAAAAGTATGGATTTATAATTAATGGCCAAACAGGTAAAATTGATGGTAACAAACCATTATCAACCACAAAAATTGTATTTGCAATTTTATTGGCATTAATTATAATAACAATTGTTGCTTTTTATTATTACAATCAGCAACATGTTGACCCAATAAATACTTATTACTAGTTTGCTATTGTAAGTTGTTGATTGAATTTATAACGTCTTTAAATACTAATTCTTGAGGTTGATTGCCATTAATAAAAACTATTTTTTCGTTTTCAGCCATTAATTCAAAAGCCTTTAAATAATTGTTTCTTACAGCAATTAAGTTCTCCTCGGTTTCGTAAATTTCGATGTTGGTTCTTGTAGCTACAATTCTTTCCATTGCAACTTTAGGATCAATATCTATAAAAAAATTAATAGTTGGTTTTAATATGTTAACAGCTAAACTGTTTGATTTAATTACCCAATCCATTGGTACATGAACACTGTGGTAAGCATAAGACGAAAAATAATACCTATCTGTAATTACAATTTTGCCATTGTTTAAATGGGTTAACATACCATTTTCTTGGTTTTGAATGTGTTCTAATCTGTCAGCTGCAAATAAAGCAGCTATTGTACTTTCTTGTAACTTAATTTCTTTGGCAAAAGCAGCACGTATCATCTTGCCAATTCCATGTTTTGTTGGCTCTGCAGTTAGTTCTACTTGTTTTCCTTGTTGCAAAAAATATTCAGCCAATAGTTTAGCTTGGGTACTTTTTCCACTTCCATCAATTCCTTCAAAAGCTATGAACATTACTATAAATTTAGTGCAAAGCTGCAAAGTGTGCAACGTTTGCAAAGTGACTTAATTTTTTATATTCAATTCAAATGTTTAGTATGTGATATTTTTCATTATCAAACATCTAAAAAAAATTACATTCTATCCGGTACATTAATTCCTAGCAAACCCATGCCTGTTTTTAATACTTGTGCTGTTAGGGTACAAATTTTTAATCTTAACGCTTGTTTTTCATCAGATTCTGCATTTGCTATACTATGTTCTGTGTAAAATGAATTAAAGGTTTTCGCCAATTCAAAACAATAAATTGCAATTGAAGATGGATTAAATTCTGTAGCAGCAGTTTCAATAATAGTATTAAATTGTTCTAAGTGCAACAATATATTTGTTTCTAGGGGTAACAGTGGCTGACTCGAAAAATCTGTATTTGTATTTTGTACCTTACGAAGAATACTTTTTATACGAGCGTGTGTATATTGAATAAAAGGACCTGTAAACCCATGAAAATCAATACTTTCTTCAGGATTAAAAATCATTTTCTTTTTGGGGTCAACTCGTAATAAAAAGAATTTTAATGCTCCAAGACCAACAGTTTCGTACAATTCATTTAATTCTTTTTCATCAAAGTCTTTTACTTTTCCAAGTTCTTGGGTTCTTTGTTTGGCAATTAAAAGCATTTCTTGCACAATATCATCTGCATCAACTACTGTTCCTTCTCTACTTTTCATTTTACCTGTAGGCAACTCTACCATTCCATAACTTAAATGTTCAATACCATTTGCACTTGGTAAGTTTAATTTTTGGCAAATCAATTTAAGCACTTTCATGTGATAATTTTGTTCGTCGCCTATCACATATATGCTTTGATTACAGCCATATTCGTTATATTTTACTTCAGCCAAGCCAATATCTTGTGTGATATAAACACTTGTTCCATCTTTTCTCATTACAAGTTTTTCATCTAAACCATCGTTGGTTAAATCAATCCAAACACTGCCATCTTCTTTTTTATAAAAAACTTGTTTTTCTAGTCCTTTTTCAACAATGTTTTTGCCTAGCAAATAAGTTTCACTTTCATAATATGTTTTCTGAAAATCACTCCCAATTTTATTGTATGTTTCATTAAAGCCTTCGTAAACCCAACTGTTCATTTCTTTCCATAGCTTAATAACTTCGGGCTTTCCTGCTTCCCAATCTACTAACATTTGTTGTGTTGCAAGCATAATTGGTGCTTGTTTTTCAGCTTCTTGTTCTGTTACACCATTTGCAATTAGTTCCTTAACTTGAATTTTATATTCATCATTAAATTTCACATAGTAATCACCTACAAAATGGTCGCCTTTTTTGTTTGTAGAACTTGGTGTTGCACCATTGGCAAACAATTGCCATGCAATCATGCTTTTGCAAATGTGTACGCCTCTATCATTTACTATGCATGTTTTGGTAACGTTATTTCCAGTAGCTTTTAAAATTTCAGCAATGCTCCATCCTAAAAAATTATTTCTTAGGTGACCAAGATGCAAAGGTTTATTGGTGTTTGGAGATGAATATTCTACCATTACCTTGTTGCTTTTTTTTGAAGCAAACCCATAAGAAGCATTGTTGTAATGCTGTTGTAAAAAATTCAGCCAATAGTCATTGCTGATGGTTAAGTTTAAAAATCCATTTATCAACGTGTAAGCAGTAAATAGTTGATGATTTTCTTTAACTAAATAGTCACCCAAACTTGTGCCAAGTTGTTGTGGCGACTGTTTCAATTGCTTTACCATGGTAAATAAAACTATGGTATAATCGCCCTCGAACTCTGGTTTGGTTAAATTTATTTGAATTTGCTCTGCAGCAATGTTTGTTTGAAACAATTGCTGAATTGCTGATGATGTTGCTTGTTTTATATTAAGTACAATGCTCATTTTTATATAATTGGCTGCGAAAATATTAGTTATTGAATGATGATGGCATAAAAAAACTTCAACACAAGGTTGAAGTTTTTAAAATATTAAAATTAATTAATTTATTTTTCACTAACTAACCCTGCATTTATATACTCTTTGTTTACCCTTGCAATGTTAGCAATAGAAATTTCTTTAGGACAAGCAGCTTCACAAGCACCTGTGTTGGTGCAAGCTCCAAAACCTTCTTTGTCCATTTGTGCAATCATATTAATTACACGTGAATGGCGTTCAGGTTCACCTTGAGGAAGTAAAGCTAAATGAGAAATTTTTGCTGAAGTAAATAACATGGCACTGCTATTTTTACATGCAGCCACACATGCACCACAACCAATACACATAGCAGCAGCAAAAGCAGCATCTGCATTATCTTTATTAATTGGTAGAGCATTTCCATCAACTGCGTTACCTGTATTTACACTTATGTAACCACCTGCCTGAATTATTCTGTCAAAAGCTGATCTATCTACAGCCAAATCCTTAATTACAGGAAACGAGTTAGCTCTCCATGGTTCAACTACAATTGTATCTCCATCTTCAAAAGCTCTCATGTGAAGCTGACAAGTAGTGTTTGCTTGCCATGGGCCATGTGGTTTACCATTGATGTACATGCTGCACATGCCACAAATACCTTCTCTACAGTCATGGTCAAAAGCAATAGGATCATCGCCTGCGGCAATTAATTTTTCGTTTAAAACGTCGAACATTTCCAGAAAAGACATTTCAGTTGAAATATCTTCTACTTTATACATTTTAAATTCACCTTTTGCTTGTGAATTTCTTTGACGCCAAACTTTTAAGTTTACATTTATTGATTTGTGTTGCATT
>JBMLOR010000263.1:0-1013 GCA_049242865.1 Chitinophagaceae bacterium
CTCCAGGTGGATGGTGCTATTTCGACCATAAACAAACAGAAAAAGAAGATAGTGTTACAATTGGCGGTTATACAACTACTCAAAAAGTATACAACTACGACCCTATTCCAAAAGAATTACAAGCCAATGAAATGCAATATATTCTTGGTGCACAAGCTAATGTATGGACAGAATACATGGCCAACGAAGCTAAAGTTGAATACATGATTTTTCCTCGCCTTAGTGCTTTAAGTGAAGTTTTATGGACCAATAAAGAAGTTAAAAATTATGATAACTTCAAACTTCGTTTGGCAACGCAAACAGAAAGATATAAACTTTGGAAAGCCAATTATTACAAAGGGAATTTAGAAAAATAAATAATTAAACATCTCAACAAACAAGTAAAAAATAAAAAAGATTTTTCTCTAACATGAAAAAATTATCGTTATTTCTTTTATCAATTGCAGTTTTTAAAATTTCAATTTCACAACCCGACAGATGGCAACAACGTATTAAATACAACATTGATGTGCAAATGGATGTTGCAAAAAATCAGTTTAAAGGAAAAGAAAAAATGGAGTACACCAATAATTCTCCAGATAGTTTAAACAAACTTTTTATTCATTTATATTGGAATGCTTTTCAACCAAATAGCAGTATGGATGTTCGCAGTAGAGAACTAGGAAAAACTAGGCTTGATACTCCAAGTAAAAGAAGTGATGGTTTAGATTGGGATGCTCGTGTAAAAGATAGAATTAGCAAACTACAAGCAAACGAAATTGGCTATCAAAAAGTTTTACAAGTGCTAGTAAATGGTAAAAAACAATCTACTTTAGAACATGAAACTATTTTAGAAGTAGTACTCGATAAACCAATTGCACCAAAATCAAAAACAATTATTGATATTGATTTTGAAGCTCAAGTACCCAAACAAATCAGAAGAAGTGGAAGAGATAATGCAGAAGGCATTCAATATAGTATGAGCCAATGGTACCCTAAAATGGTAGAATATGATTATCAAGGTTGGAATGCAA
>JBMLOR010000264.1:0-5361 GCA_049242865.1 Chitinophagaceae bacterium
CTATTAGTTATTAACCCAGTGCTTAAATCAACTATAGTTATTGGTGCATAGCTAGCACTAGTTGGTACTGTAACAGTAAGGCTAGTACTTGTAGCAGCTGTAACAGTAGCTTTTGTAGCTCCAAAGAATACAATATTATCGGAAATGTTTGTATTAAAATTTGTGCCAGTAATATTTACAGTTGCACCAACGTTTGCACTTAATGGTGTAAATGAAGTAATAGTAGGAACTTGAGAAAAACCAATTTTGCTGAAGGCTACTATAGCAAACAATAAAACAAACAGCTTTTGCTTTATGATCGTTTTCTTAATTGCAGAATATTGCATAAATTTTCTATTTTAAAATAATATAGTATAACAGTGCATAATTATTTTTCTTAAATGATTTAAATCTTCAACCCCTTTAGAAGACTAATTTTAGGAGAAAATAACTATGCACTCTTATAGTAGTTCATAGAAAATTAATATCAATTGTTTTGATTTTTTAAGGACTTAGTATTGATAAAGTAAAATTATAAGCACTAAAAGTGAAGTTTATTGCAATGTTCCCAACTGCCTAATTTGTGTATACGAAACTGCTTAATTTGTATATGAAGATTTTGGTAAAAATGCTGTTTAAACAAATTTTAATTAAAATTGATTGAATCATTAACCCAACTTTAGTTGAATCAATAATTTATCTCTAAAGGTTTTGCCTAATGGTAAGCTTATATTATTTATAAAAATGTTTTCAGAATTAATAGTTTCGATATGCTCAATATTTATGGCATAACTGCGATGAATTTGTACAAATTTTTTAGCATCAAAATGGGTTAAGTATTGTTGTAGCGAGCTACGAACTAGTAGCTTTTTAGTTGCAGTAACTACATTTACATACACATGCTCCGACTCTAAATACAGAATATCTGCAAATTTTATCTTATGAAAATAATTACCATCTTTTATAAATATGGCGTCTTTAATTAAATAATCTTGTTGCTCTGTTGGTTGAATTGTTGTAGTTTCAAGATTTTTATTTTTTGAGTAGTTGTTGAAGCAAATTTCAATAGCTGTGTATAAATCGTCTTTTGTAAAAGGTTTTACTAGGTAGGCAGGTGGGTTTGTTGCTTTGGCTCTTTCTAGTGTTGCAGCATCGGAGTTTGCTGTAAGAAAAATAAATGGAATTTTATAAGAAGTGTTAAGTGTATGAGCTACATCTATTCCATCTTTACTGCCTTTTATTTGAATATCAAGCAATACAATATCTGGCTGTTCAGCTTCAATCATTTGAATTGCTTCGTTGTAAGTGCTTGCAATTTTTGTGGTTTGATACCCAATTTTTTTTAGAGTGCTTGCAATAAGATTTGCTATTATTAACTCGTCTTCTACAATTCCAATTTTAAGTGTGCTCATTATTCTTTACTCCTTGCTTCAGTTGTTTTAAACGTTATGGTAAAAATAGATAAATCATCTTTTCGTTGATACTGAAATGTGCCACTTAATTGAGTGGCTAACATTTGCATGAGTTGCATTCCTAAGCTACTAGCTTCTTCAATTTTGAAATTTATGGGTAAACCTTTTCCATTGTCGATATATATAAATTGATAATTGTCTTTACTCAATGAACTCAGTTTTACTTGTATCAATGGTTTTTGATTGTTGTGAAAAGCATATTTAAAGCTATTTGTAATTAACTCATTTATGATTAAACCCATTGGTACAGAAGTGTCAATATCAATGAGTATATTTTCGATATCATTTTTAAATGTAATTTTTGTATTTGTACTACTCATTACCGATGCAATTTGTTTATACAAATCGTTAACAAACTCCTGCAGCTCAATATTAGCAAAGTTTTGATGCTGATATAGTTTTTGATGTATTAGTGCAATAGAACGAACTCTGTTGGTACTTTGTAGTAATGTGGCTTTTGCATTTTCGTCTAAAGTATTGTCCGATTGTAGCTCTAATAAGCTGCTAATTACAGTTAAATTGTTTTTAACGCGATGATGGATTTCTTTAAGCAGCACTTCTTTTTGTTGCAATAAAATAAGTAACTCATTTTTATTGGCATTTAGTTCTTTGGTTCTTTCATTTACTAATGTACTTAGTTCTTTTTTTTGCTGCTCAATTTTATTTAATCTAGTTTTAAAAAAAATAAAAAATGCTAGTCCTATTGTTACAACAATACTTGTTAAAAACCAAGCTTGTAGGTAAAATGGTTTTAGCTGATTGATTTGTATGTAAATAGTGTTTTTACTCCACACACCATTTTCATCTTTTGCTCTTATGCTAATGTTGTGTTTGCCCCAAGAAAGTCCTGCAAATTGAATTATCCTGTTGTTTTGAAATGTCCAATTACTATCATTGTCTAATTTGTAGGCATATTGTATTTTATCTGTGTTTGTATAACTTAATAAAGCAAGTTGAAGCGTGAAAAAACGATCATTTGCTGATAATTTTATTTCTTGTTTATTACTAATAAACTGCTCAACATTTAAAAAATTTCCAGTAGAACCATTGTAAATTTTTGCTTGTTCAATAACTAAATTATAAGCAGATATATTATCCTGATAAGCAAAATTTCTAGGGTGGAAATATGTTACACCACTTAAGCCTCCAAAAAACAAGCTACTATCAAAAGCTTTGTAATGAGCTATTCTGTTAAATTCATTATTAGTAACACCATCTTTGGTAGTATAAATTCTGTAAACTTCTTCTGCTTTTGTATTAAACTGTATAATACCTTTATCGCTTGGCATCCAAATACTTTGATATGCATCTTTATAGGCAGCATAAATTGTTTGAGTAGGAAACCCTTGGTTTTTGGTAAAAGCTTTTTCAAACCCATTTTTTGTATCGTATTTTATTAAACCATTATCAAGTGTTGCCAACCAAATTGTAGACTCACTTATTTCTATTGATGCTATATTGTTGGTGGGTAAATAATAAATGCCTTTTCCTTCATTGTAAAATCTTTCAACGATTCCCTTGCTTGTATTTGCTTTATATAATCCTCGATTCGAGCAAATCCATATCCAATCGTCATTAATTTTCTTTATCTGATAAATTGTGGCATTTTTTAATTCAGGGAATTGGTTATAGTTAATAGATTTAGTTGTTTTTTTTTCTAAATCTACACTAAATAATCCTTGGCCTTCGGTTCCTGCCCAAATTATAGTTTCATTAATAAATGTTAAGCTCCAATTCCAATCTCTAAAGCCAACTTTAAATAGTGCTTTTGTTGTGCCATTACTATCTATAATATTTAAATTATTTTGTTTGTTATCAATAAAATAAACAGCATCATTCTTGCTTGCAAGTGCATAATTAAACTCGTTTGATGGAAGCTCTTTAATTATGGGAACTTTATTTTGATTTAGCCTAACAGCATATTTTGCTAAATTTTCAGTATGAATAAACAAATTGTTTTTGTTGCTTTCTGCCATACCTCTTATGGCAATTGAACGTTCTTGTTTTTTTAAGTTATGTAATAAGGCATTGAATTTTTTTTCGATAATATTTATCTTAAGCAAACCAAATTCTAATCCAATCCAAATAGTTCCATTTGCTGAAATGTATTTACAATGAATTGGATTACTAACACTTTGAATAGAATTATCAATTTGTGAAAAATTAAAAACTTCTTTAGCATTGCTGTTATTATAAATTTTATAATCGTTTATAATAAACTGTTTTTTGTTTAGGTAAGTACAAAAAAATCTAGTTTCTATTTGCTTTAGTTGGCTGTTGTATTGATTATCGTTCTTTGTATTTAATGTTTGTATGCTTTCACTATAACTAAAATAATCCTCAGAATATGGAAAAAAATAACGGCTTAATAATTTTTTGGTGTAACTGCTATTAATGTTTGAGTCAACTAATTGTAAATTATAATTAAACTGAAACAGTCTTTTTTTTCTCATTTCTAAGCAAAAAATACTGTTGTTTGAATTTGTATTTAAAAGCAACATTTTGTAGGGCAACCTATTGTATGTAAATACATTGTTTGAAAATTTTATTAAACCTAAAGAATCGTTTAAGCCTATATAAAAATTATTGTCATTTCCTAAAGTTACTGTATTTATGTTTTTGAGTAGATTGTTTGATAGCTTGTTTTTATAATATTCCCAAAATGGTGTTATAGTTAATGTTTTAGTATTAAACACATCAAAACAATTATAATCGAGTAAATTGTATTTAATCCAAACAATTTCATCGGTAATAAAATAAATTGCTTTTACGTCTTCTTGCCTCAGACCATTGAGTTTGTTATAATTTTCAAATGAATAGCCATTAAACTTACATATTCCTTTATTAGTAGCAAGCCATATATACCCTAAGCTATCTTGTGCAATATGATTGATTGTTCTGCCAGGTAAGCCATCTTCTACAGTGTAGTATTTGTGTTGAATGTCAATATTCTGTGCTAATGAATTAGTATTTATGCAGAGTAATATTGCTACTAACAGATAAACAATATGGCTTTTGTGTTGCAAAAAATAGTTTTTTCAAACATATTGTAAATTCACTAAAAGCCATAAGTAATTTAACAATATTGGTATAAAATAACCAACAAGTTTTAATGGTTATCAGTATAAACAAAAAGGCTGCCCTTTTAAGACAGCCTCCTTGTTATAGTTGAATTTAGTATTTATCCAATAGCATGGTTTAAATCTTCGATTAAATCATCCACATCTTCAATGCCAACACTAAGTCTAATTAAGCTATCACTTAATCCATTTTTAATTCTTTCTTCTCTAGGAATGCTAGCATGTGTCATGCTTGCAGGATGATTAATCAAACTTTCTACACCACCTAAGCTTTCAGCTAATGAAAATAAGTGTGTAGATGATAATACTTTGTTTGCAGCTTCTATGCTATCATCTTTCAATTCAAAACTTATCATACCACCAAAGCCCCTCATTTGCTTTTTGGCAATCTCATGATTTGGAGCATCTTCAAAACCTGGCCAATAAACTTTGGCTACTTTATCATTTGCTCTTAACCAATGTGCAATTTTTTCACCATTTTCACAATGTCGTTGCATACGAACATGCAAGGTTTTTATACCACGTAAAACCAAAAAACAATCTTGAGGGCCGGGTACAGCACCACAACTTTTTTGAATAAAGTAAAGGTCGTCTCTTAGTTGTTTATCGTTCATTACCAAACAACCTTGTATTACATCACTATGACCACTCAAATATTTTGTAGCACTGTGCATTACAATGTCAGCACCTTGGTTTAATGGATTTTGTAAGTATGGAGAAGCAAATGTGTTATCTACGCAAAGTAACACTTTGTGTTGTTTTGTAATAGTTGCGATAGCCTCAATATCACTAATATTCATTAAAGGATTAGTTGGAGTTTCTGTCCAAAC
>JBMLOR010000265.1:0-1721 GCA_049242865.1 Chitinophagaceae bacterium
CTTCTGGTGATTATAATGTTGCAGCTACTCAAATTTATTTTAATAGAAGATGGACAACACAATATTTTAGATTAGCTATAACTTACAATTTTGGTAAACTTAAAAAAGTGAGTTTTAGTAATAAGGCTACTGCAGAAGCAGAAAATAACAGGGCAAGGTAATGTTAGTTTTTTAAAACTTAATTCATTTGGTGTTTATCAGTATAACTAATTTGAAATTTTAAATAGATGAATGTTATTTTTGTAAAAAATGATATCATTTAATTGCAAGCATTAGTAATATTATAAATTAAAGTTGAAGAACATTTTTAAGAAACGTATTTGCTAGTAGCAGTTTTGCAAAGAATGAACTTCATCAAATTTTTCCAACAAATCAAAAAAAATAAAAATGGCACTACCTAACATTTTCAGTCAAGCTATTGCAAGTAAAGTAATTGAGCGTGTAAATCAATTAACTCCAAATAGTAAACCACTTTGGGGTAAAATGAATGCAACCCAAGTGTTGGCTCATTGCAATGTAACTTACGAAATGGTTTATGAGAATAAGCATTCAAAACCCAATTTTTTTATGAGTTTTATACTTAAAGCTTTTGTAAAAAAAGTTGTAGTAAGCGAAACACCTTATAAAAAAAGTTCTCAAACTGCACCAGAATTTATTATTAAAGATGAAAGAAATTTTGATCAAGAGAAAACAAGACTTGTAGATTATATTAATAAAACCGTTGAACTTGGAGAGCCATTTTTTAATCAAAAACAGTCTTTATCATTTGGTGCTTTAAGTGTTAGTGAATGGAATAATTTGTTTTTTAAACATTTAGATCATCATTTAAATCAATTCGGTGTTTAGAAATAAACTTTACTTTATTAATTACACTATTTTTTTTTAATGCAATTGCCCAATTATATACCTGTACTTTTTGCTTGTACAACATTAGTATCCTTATTGCTTTTTGTACAACTTTTTAATAGTAGTAAAACTTTAGTATCGCTTTTACTTTGTATTTGGTTAGTTGTACAAGCATTCCTTGGGTATAAGAATGTGTATAGTAGCAACACCAATGTTTTGCCTCCAAGAATTTTTGTTTTTGGCGTATTGCCTACAATAATTTTAGTAATATTTACGTTGGTTACAAAAAAAGGGAACCATTTTATTAATAATTTATCGCTTAAACAATTAACAATTATTCATGTTGTAAGAGTACCTGTGGAAATTGTATTGTATTTGTTATTCATTAATAAAACTATTCCTCAACTTATGACCTTTGAAGGAAGAAATTTTGATATTATAGCAGGTATTACAGCACCCATCATGGCATTTTTAGCTTTTAGAAATAGTAAAGTATCAAAAAAACTATTGATTTTTTGGAATGTAATTGGTTTAATGCTTTTATTAAATATTGTAATTAATGCACTGTTTTCTGCTCCTTCCCCAATACAAAAATTTGCATTTGATCAACCAAATATTGCCATCCTTTATTTTCCATTTTGTTGGTTGCCTACTTTCATAGTTCCAATAGTTTTATTTAGTCATTTAGCAGCTTTAAGTAAATTGTTAAGGAAATAAATAAGGTTAGTTTAGTCACTAATTTTTAGCTTTTTTAATTGTTCTACTTCCTAGTTAAAAAGCACATCGAGAATTAATTTTAGGTCTTTTTTGAGCTATCTATTTTAATTCCTTTTTAAGCAACTAATTTCAACTATTTAAGCCCATTTTTGTTCTCC
>JBMLOR010000266.1:0-2022 GCA_049242865.1 Chitinophagaceae bacterium
TTTGTGCCATCCTTAAAGTATAAATCGCTATACGCTGCTTCTCCTTTAATCATTACAATTTCGTTTGGGTTGTAAAAATGTAGTGTTTGTGCACTCGGTACAATTATCTTTTTGCATTCCCAATCGCTAGTATTGTTTAAATTTTCTTTTAGTACTTTTAGTTTTTGGTTTTGTTGGTTTTCTTCTTTTTTCAAAAATCTGTTTACTGCATCAATTAGTTGTGTGTGTTGTATTGGTTTTAATAAATAATCTATTGCCGATAATTTAAATGCTTGTACTGCATAATCGTTATATGCTGTAGTAAATATTATATTAAAGTTTACTTCATCCTCATCAAAAAAATCTAAAAGTTCTAAACCACTATGACCAGGCATTTCTATGTCCAAAAAAATAAGTTGTGGTTTGTGTTTTTTTATGGCTTTTACGCCACTAGGTAAATCTTCGCATAATGCTTCAATAGTAAGTTCTTTGCAATATTCTTCAACCACCGCTTGAAGTAGTTTTCTTGCTTTGGGCTCATCATCAATAATTATACATTTCATACTACAAAATAAAACTTTGTTTATTTAAACACGGTTATAAGTTTACTAAATGGTATTTTGGGTTTATGAATGACTAGATACAAATGGAATGTTAAGTAAAACTTTGGTGCCTAAAGAATGTCCAAAAACATCTTCCTTATCAATAATTTCTACAGAAATATTGTTGTTAAATCCTTGATTTAAGATTTCTAATCTTTTTTTGTTGGCTGTTGTACTAAACGATTGGTGCTTTAAATTTTTATGTTTCTGAAATTCAATGCTTTTTTTTCTTCCAATGCCATTATCTTCAATAACTACCAATATTCCTTTTTCTACTTTTGTAAAATTGATGCTTAATAGCCATTTATTTTTGCTATGCATTAATCCATGTTTAATAGCATTTTCAATATAAGGTTGTATTAACATACTTGGGATATAACTCGTTTCGGCATTTATGTTTCTATCGCAATTAAACTCATAGTTTAGTTTTTCTTCAAAGCGTTGTTTTTCTAAGTCTAAATACAATTGTAATGCTTTTATTTCTGTTGCAATTGTTACACTTGGTTTATTACTCATTTCTAAGATCATTCTAGTGAGCTCAGAAAATTTACCTAAGTATTTGGTTGCATTTTCTTTTTCGTTAGTATAAATGTAAGATTGTACGGTGTTTAATGCATTAAACAAAAAATGAGGATTCATTTGGCTTTTAATGCTTGTAAGTATGCTTTGTTGCAACTCTTTTTCTAATTGCATTTTTTGAGCAATTAAGTTGTTTTTTACATGCTCGCTTTGTAGTCTTCTTTTAAAATATAAATACACCATTAAACAAGCAAGAAATACTAAAAAACTAAAAAACCACCATTGCTTGTACAAGGGAGTTTTTATGGTAAAGGTTAAAGTTGTTGGTTGTTGTGCTTCAATACCATCTTCGTTTCTGGCTTTTATGTTTAATATGTATTTGCCTGATGATAATGCTGGTAAATTTATAATTCTTGAATTAGCATCTACATTTTGCCACGGTTCGTTATTTATTTTGTATGTAACTGTAATGCCGTCTTGTGATTTAAAACTAAGTGCTGAAAAATGTATGCTTATATTATTTTTATTGGGTGCAAGTGAAATTTCATTATGCCAATTTATTTTTTCTCCATTTGCCAATACTTCATTAACATTTATTGTAGGTGCTATATCATTTACTTTTTTTGTATCAATATCTAAATATACAAGCCCTAATGATGTAGCAATGTAGAGTATATTATTTTTTACTATTACATCTTTTATTTCGGCTTTTGGCAATCCATCAGCATTGGTGAAAATCCGTTTTTGTTTGGTTTGCAAATTGTATTGTATAAGACCATCATCGGCAACTAAAAACAAAAAATTACTGTAATTATGTATTTTATAAATATCGTTATTAGTGATATATAATTGTTGTGCCTTTTTGTTTGTATCTATGGCAAATACATTTTGAATAAAAGTGCCCACAAATAAAGTGTTTTCA
>JBMLOR010000267.1:0-19419 GCA_049242865.1 Chitinophagaceae bacterium
AAGAAATGAAGCAAGCTAATTTAGATACTAATGTAATTTTATTTAGTATGTGGACCGAAGCCGTGAAAAACTTTGCAGAAGCTGGCAAAGGCAACATTATTTTCTTAGATGGAAGCCCCGAGGGCATGCAAAAAAACATGAAACAGATCATGGGAATGATGCAAATGGATAATGAAAAAAAGTAGTAGAATAAATTTTTATAAAAAAAGGTCGGAGTTCAAAACTTCGACCTTTTTTTATTTTTTTAAATTTAATAACCCCTCACATTTTTTCCTTGTATATAGTTTAAGAAGGCTTTGTTGCAAACTTTGTTACCTCCTGGTGTTGGATAATTTCCTGTAAAGTACCAATCACCTGTATTGGTAGGACAACTTTTATGTAAATCTTCTATGGTTTGATAAATTACCTGTACAGGAATATCAACTTCGGCAGGTACAATAAGTTGTGCAATTTTATTTGAAATTTCTTCGGGGGTAAAAGGCTTATATAATTCTCTAACCACATTTTGTGTATGCAACAAACCCTGCTGCTCAAGCTCTAAAATTTTATTTGTAACTGCATCAATAATATGTGTTTGGTTTGTATCGTGTAATAAATCAACAGCTGCTTTAAAGGCAATAAAATCGCCCATCTTGCTCATATCAATTCCATAACAATCGGGGTATCGTATTTGTGGTGCACTACTTACAACAATAATTTTTTTAGGTTGTAAACGTGCCAACATTCTTATAATACTTTCTCTTAATGTTGTACCTCGTACTATACTATCGTCTATCACTACAAGTGTATCTACATGCTTGTTTACTGTGCCATAAGTTACATCGTACACATGGTGTACCATTTCGTTACGGCTAGCATCTTCGGTTATAAATGTTCTTAGCTTTACATCTTTAATAGCAATTTTTTCTTGCCTAATTTTTCGGTTAATCATTTCCTCCAATTTCTCTTTAGGCACTTTTTCGTTCCAGCTTAATATTCTTTCTACTTTTATGGCATTTAAATATTCTTCCATACCCTTTACTAAACCATAAAAAGCAACTTCGGCAGTGTTGGGTATATAACTAAAAATAGTATTTTTTAAATCGTAGTTTATGGCTTCTAAAACTGTTTTACTAAGGCTGTGGCCTAGGGCAATTCTTTCTCTATAAATTTTTTCGTCGCTACCTCTACTAAAATAAATTCTTTCAAAACTACAAGCTCTTCTTTCTTTAGGCTCAAGTATTTGTTCAATTACAAAATCTCCATTTCTATCAATTAATAATGCATTACCAGGCATAAGTTCTAGCACTTCATTTTCACCTACGTTAAATGTGGTACGAATAGCTGCACGCTCGCTAGCTGCTACAATAAAATCATCATGTATGTAGTAGTATGCAGGGCGAATACCATGTGCATCTCTCATAATAAAACTATCGCCATTACCTATTAATCCACCAATGGTGTAGCCACCATCAAACAATGGAGTAGCTTGTTGCAATACGGTTTTAATACTTGCTTTGTTAGGATTTTCTTCGTCTTGCTGTACCAAATAATGATGAATAATTTCCATCATGGCAGCCAAATCGCTTTGTTGCTGAAAATCTCCAGGATGAATATTTAAATGTTGATACAACTCATCTGTATTCACCAAATTAAAGTTACCTGCCAATGCTAAATTTCGGCCAGGTTGTGTATCTCTTTTTATAAATGGATGGCAAAACTCCACATTATTTTTTCCTTGTGTACCATATCTTAAATGACCCAATAATAATTCGCCAAGCATAGGCAAATGCCCTTTTAATAAACCCGGAAATTGAGTGATGTTGGGTTGATATTTTTCGAGTTCTTTTACTTCTTGTCCTATTTTAAAAAATATATCTGCAATGGGCTGTGGTGCACTACTACGATTGCGATGTAAAAATGGATAACCGGGTTCTACATTTAATTTTACTGTGGCAACACCTGCACCATCTTGCCCACGGTTGTGCTGTTTTTCCATTAGTAAATACAACTTATTTAAACCGTATAATGCACTGCCATATTGTTGGGTGTAATATGAAAAAGGTTTTCTTAAACGAATGAATGCAAGGCCACATTCATGCTTTATAGAGTCGCTCATAATATATTTGAAAGTGCGAAGTTAACAGTTGTGGTTATAGGTAAGTGTTTAAAGTTTTTAGCATTAAACTAACATTTTTTGGGGTTAGCTAAAATTGTTTATTGTGACTGTTTACCAATTGCTTTATTTAATTATACTGTGCGTTGTATTCAATTTTGTAGAAGAAATCGAGTTTTTGAAATCGTTGGTATTTATTGTGATTTTTTATTAATGCATAAGAAATCACTAAAAATAGAACTCAGATTATAATTAAAATTAAAACAACAAGCATTTTAAAAAGGCATACCAATACCAAGCTGAAAGGCATAATTACGAACTTCAACCCCATTAGCACGTTTTTCGCGTAGCCCACTATTTTTAATATCTAGCCAACCATCGTTGTATTGCCTTGCGGGGTCTTTAAGTTTGTAAGCCACATCTAACCTTATTAAAAAATAAGAAAAATCTAATCTTAATCCTGTACCAACACCAACTGCTAAATCTTTATACAATCTTCCAAAATTAAACTCTCCATTTAAATTATCGTTGCTACGTTTTAAATTCCAAACATTACCAATATCTGCATAAATGGCAGAGCCAACTGTTACAAAACTTGTTTTTGCGATATTAAATCTGTATTCTAAATTAGTTTCAAATGCAACATCACCAAATCTATCTTTAAAGCTTGTTAAGGCTGTATCGCTAAGTAGTGATGAACCTTGCCCTAATTGCCTTATACCCCAAGCCCTCATACTATTTGGGCCACCCAAGCTAAACTGTTTAAAAAATGGAAGCACTTTACCAATATCCTTATTTGAACTATAGTTTACACCTACACCAATAAAGTTTCTATAGGTAAACTCGCTTCTTAAAAACTTAATATTGTGCCTATACTCAGCTTCTACTTTTGCATATCTAAACACTGAGTTTTGAAGGCCCTTAAACATGCCTGCAATAGCCCCACTTTCTTCAAAAGCAACCCTTACAAAGTGCGATACATTTGGTTTTTTTAAGCTATTATGATTATTAAAAAATGTAAAATTAAAGTTACCAACTACGTTACCTGTATTGAATGATAAAATTAAAAATGGATTATTTTTTATAAGTTCATCTAGGCCGGCAAGTTTTTCTAAATTATAAAGTTCAATATTAAGCGGACGAACAAGCCATAAATTATCACCATTTTTCCACTCCCAAGCTGCATTTGCATTTAGGGAACGAAGTTTAAAAATTCCGAATCTATCGCTGTAATTACCACTAAGCGAAACCAATGTTCGTTTATTATCGCTTTCGAGCATTTTTCTGAAGAAAGGAATCCCAGATAATTTTTTCAAAAAACCTTCACCCAAAAATCTTGGGAAACTATAGGTATGATTAATGTTGCCAAAAAAAGTTTGTATGGCCCTTGCTGTATCTACTAAAGTTAGTTCTAATCCTGCTCGTACAGAGGTGAAAGATTGCACGCCTTTTTTCCAAACATTTCTGTTTCTAAAGGTTACACTTGTACTGATACCCAACAAATTACCTGCTGCAACATCGCCAATATTTCTACTAAACTCACCTGTGTTTTCTATACTATACTTTTTATCAGGCACCATTTTGTAATGTACATCTAAAGTATCTTTCCCTCGCAAGGTAAACTTAGCGTCAACTTGTTTAAAGGTTCCTAGTTTACTGTAGTTGTTTAGCGATTTATAAAACAAATTTTCATTGTACAAGCTATCTTTTTTTAAGTAATTAAAAGCCAATAATGGCTGTGTATCGATATTTTTTTTATTAAACAAAACCACAAAGCCGTTGCCTTGTTGTTTTTCCTTCCAATTATAACTTATAATAGAATCTAGTGGTGCAAAGGGTTTTGCCTGTGTATAAAAGTAAGTATTGCCAATTATAAATGGTGTACTTTTTATGGTGCTATTTATGGCTCTTTGTTTAATAGCAATATCCCATTTTGGATTTTCTTTTTTTGATGCTTCAAAAGCAGCTAATAGTTTAGCTTGCTCAAATGGGTCGAAAGTTAGTTGTAGCAATTTGCTATCGGTAGTATCAATTAATGCATAAAAATCATCTCTAGTAACACCGTAGTAGCCTTTTTGTCTAAACAAAGCAGTAAGCCTATCTAACTCACTACTTATTACTTGTTTAGTATAAGGAACTCCTTTTTTTAAAAAACTTTTTTCAATATTCTGAAAAGCAATTTTTTGTAAGTTGCTATCACTTAAAGCAAAAGATACAGAATCGATAGTAATGTTTTTTCCTAAATTAATTGTAACTATAGGGGTAACACGAATTTGATCTTTTACCTGATGTTTTATGATGGAATCTTTTTTAAACGTTACATAGTAATAACCTTGTGAACGTAAATAGTTATTCATAAAAGTTTTACTACGCTCTAAACTCAAACTATCAAATACGGCGGGGTTTTTAATTTTAAAACTGTTTATTCGTTTAACTTTCATACTATCATCCCAATAGTTTTGAAGCTCTTGGGTTAATCGTTTGTTCTCTTCTTTAGTTACATTACCGGTTACAATAATTTTATTTCCAAATACAAATGGTTGTTTTGGTGCATTTTTAACTGCACAACTTTGTAAAAATATTATGCATAATACTACACTAAAAAAACATTTAGTAAAGCTGTTTATACAACTAACATTGAAATTAAATAAAGGCATGTAATTTTTAATGTGGCTTTATTTTAAGATTTTACAAATTGTTTTAACTTAATTTGTTTAATTATTTATGCTAAGTAAAAACGAAATTAAACATATTCAAACTTTATACCACAAAAAACAAAGAGAAGAACAAGGTTTATTTTTGGTAGAAGGAAAAAAAATGGCTCAAGAATTACTAAACAGTAATTTTTTGATAAAAAAAATTTATGCAACCGAAACATGGTTTAATGCAAATAAATCACAAAATTCAATAACTACAGTAGTTACAGAAGATGAGCTTAAAAAAATATCGCAACTTACCACACCCAATGAAGTTTTATTGGTGGTAGAAGTTTTAAGCCAAACTACTCCTAAGATTTTTAACCAACAATTAACTTTAGTAGTAGATGATATTCAAGATCCTGGAAACTTTGGAAGCATTATTAGAATTGCCGATTGGTTTAACATTCCACAAATAATTTGTAGCAGCAATACGGTTGATATGTATAATTTTAAAGTAATACAAGCTACAATGGGCAGTTTTTTAAGAGTGCATATTGCCTACACAAATATTGAAAGCTTTTTAAGCAACACCAATAAACCTGTGTATGGAGCGTTGCTAAAAGGAAAAAGCATTTTTGAAACTCCATTGATAAAAGATGGCTACTTAATAATTGGTAACGAAGGCAAAGGCATATCAGCAACATTGCAACAATATATTACCAACCCAATTACAATACCAAAATTTGGTGGTGCCGAAAGCTTAAATGCAGCTATTGCAACAGGTATAATTGTATCGCATTTTAAATAACTACTTATCCAATTAATTGCAAAAATTCGTCTTCGCTAATAATTTTTATGGTGTTTATTTTTTTGGCTTTTTCTAGTTTGCTTCCTGCATCTTCACCAACAACCAAATAATTAAGTTTGGCACTTACACCACTTACTATTTTGCCACCTTTACTTTCAGCCAAAGCTTCGGCTTCGCTACGTTTTAATTTGTTTAAAGTGCCTGTAAATAAAAAGGTTTGCCCAAGTAAGGCCCCTTCTGCAACAATTTCTTTTTTTGTATTTTTAAGTTGTAAGCCCAAGCTTTCCAACGTTTCTAGCATTTCTATATTTTGTTGGTTACTAAAAAAATGATGAATACTAGCTGCAACTTTAACGCCCACATCTTCTAACTGTTGTAAATCTTCGATGTTTTTTGTTTTAAAGTCTAACAAATGTTCTACTGCATTTGCCAATGTTTTGGCGGTGGTTTCGCCTACAAATCTAATTCCTAATCCATAAATCAATCTATACAATGGCTGCTGTTTGCTAGCTTCTATAGCGTCTTTGAGATT
This sequence comes from Chitinophagaceae bacterium, assembly GCA_049242865.1. GTDB lineage: Bacteria > Bacteroidota > Bacteroidia > Chitinophagales > Chitinophagaceae > CAIVPM01. The sequence continues at coordinate 6,075 of JBMLOR010000267.1, forward strand.
ATCAATACTTTTTTTGCCAAATCCTTCTAAAGTGCTTAATGCATCAAAGTTTAAGGTATAAATATTGGGTATGTCTTTAAGCAAACCAAGTTCAAAAAACTTCTTTACGTTGGCTTCTCCAAAGCTTTTAATATCCATAGCATCCTTGCTTACAAAATGTGCTATTTTTTCTACTACTTGTGCAGGGCATTCTATATTAATACAACGCCAAACAGCTTCGCCTTCTTCTTTATAAAGTTTACTTTCACAAACAGGACAATGAGTTGGAAAAACAATTTGCTGTTCGGTGCCATTACGTTTAATAGCAATACTTTGTACAATTTGAGGAATTACATCGCCTGCTCGTTCAATTAATACAGTGTCGCCAATTTTTAAATCTTTTTCGTTAATATAATCTTCATTGTGAATGCTAATACTACTTACAGTAACACCACCAATAAACACAGGTTGCAATTTTGCTACTGGCGTTACAGCACCTGTTCGGCCCACTTGATATTCAACACCTAGCAGGGTTGTAGTAGCTTGCCTTGCTTTGAATTTGTAGGCAATTGCCCAACGAGGGTGATGACTTGTCATGCCCAATGTATCTTGCAACTGCAAATTGTTTACTTTGATAACCATTCCATCAATTTCATATTCAAGATTATCTCTTTTAGTTTCAAACTCATGCACAAAGTCCATAACCTGTTCTATAGAGTGGCAATTTTTTTTTAAATTAGATGGACTTCGAAACCCACAATTCCACAACATATCTAACTGAGCAGAATGACTTTTATCGGAATAATTGTTGTTGTGTGTTAAAAAGCTTACATGATATAAAAAAGCATCTAAATTTCTTTTGGCAACTTCTTTAGGATCTTTAATTCTTAAGCTACCAGCTGCTGTATTTCTTGGGTTGGCAACCATTGGTAACCCTTGTGCTGCAAGGCTTTGGTTGTATTTGTTGAAATTTTCTTTAGTGATGATTACTTCGCCTCTAATCTCTATTTGTTCAATTCCATACCTACTAAAAGGTGCATGCAGTGGAATACTTTTTATTTGTTTGATGTTGGTGGTAATATCATCACCCTCAACGCCATCACCCCTTGTAGTTGCTCTTACTAAAACATCATTTTCGTAGATTAAGCTAATACTTGCACCATCAAATTTTGGTTCTACGCAATATTCAATAACATCTAAACCACTTGCTTCTCTAGCTTTTCTGTCAAAATCGGTTACATCGGCTTCGTTGTAGCTATTTTCTAAGCTTAGCATAGGTACCAAATGTTGCACTTTTTCAAACTCACCATTTAGGCTATTTCCTACACGCTGTGTAGGAGAATCTTTAGTTATTAATGATGGATTTTCATTCTCTAACCTTTCCAATTTTTTATACAAGTTATCATATTCAAAGTCGGTAATTATGGGTTGGTTTATTACATAATAATTATACTCATGAAATCTTAGTACATGCTTTAAATCATTTAATTGAAAAAGATGAAGCTGTGTATCTTGTAGCAATTGTTTTGTTAAACCAAGTAATTGTTGTTTTTGAATCTGTGTATACATGATAAATAGTATAATTACTGCAATGATACTATTTTGAGAAATATTTTTTGTGATTGTATACAATCACATGTCATGATATTTTTAAGTTACAAAGAAGCATACCACTATTTTTGCCTTAATTATGGGACATAAAAAACTTATAAAATTCGAGGCTATTAATCAATACAAAAACGTATTACAATACCCTGAAAATATGGCAGGTAATTGGCATACTTTTTTTAATAATAACAATCCAATTGTTTTAGAACTTGCCTGTGGTAAAGGAGAATATACTATTGGGCAAGCAAGAATGTTTAAAAACAAAAACTTTATTGGTGTTGATATAAAAGGCAATAGAATTTGGCGAGGGGCCACCACTGCCATTGAAGAAAACTTAACCAATGTGGCTTTTTTACGTACAGAGATTGATAAAATTTGTAACTACTTTGCAGCTAATGAAATAGCTGAAATTTGGATAACTTTTCCCGACCCACAGCTTAGAAATTCAAAAGCAAAAAAACGATTAACGCATCCTAAGTTTTTGAGATTGTACCAAAAATTTTTACAAAAAGAAGGAAGTGTAAACTTAAAAACTGATAGTCCTAATTTGTACCATTTTACTAAAGGTGTAATTGATGTTTTTAATATCAACTGTTTGGCAGCAACGAACGATGTGTATAATAGTTCTTACAATTCTGATGTATTAAATATTAAAACTTACTACGAAACATTAAACATTGCACAAAGCAATAGCATACATTATCTTAAATTTACTATTGATAATGAACTATTTACAGATAAAGATGTTTTACTTAAACAAATTATAGAAAGTGTTTCAGAACATTACCCAAGATAAAGATTACTACTACGACGAAAATGGATATATGGTTTTCACAGAAACATATCATTTAAAAAAAGGATATTGTTGTGGACATGGTTGCAGGCATTGCCCCTTTGACTATGAAAGTGTTCCAGAACCCAAAAGAAGCATTTTACTATCTGATAAAAAAACGCAAAAAGATGCTTAATTTGCTGTATGGCAAAATCTTCAAAAGCATTAAATAGTAACACCCCTAAAAGCTATACTTTTTTTGATGATGTATATGCTGTTGTAAGGCAAATACCTAAAGGTAGAGTAACAAGTTATGGTGCAATTGCCAATTATTTAGGCACAAAACTTAGTGCACGAATGGTAGGTTGGGCTATGAATGCAGCTCATACAGTAAAACCAAAAGTACCTGCTCAAAGAGTTGTAAATCGTAATGGAATGCTTAGTGGTAAAATGCACTTCGAAACTCCTACCTACATGCAAGAACTACTTGAAAAAGAAGGGTTGATAATTGAAAATGATACCATTAAAAATTTCAGCAAAGTATTTTGGGATCCTGCTAAAGAACTAAGCCTTTAACCGCTCTGCCAACCACAAAAATTCAGAAATAAATGTATCGATGCTTTTTGCAAAAGATTCATCTAAGAGATTGCCATTTTCATCAAATTTTTTATCTACAAAAGGAGTAACCAACATTTGTGGAGAGGCAATTCCAAACAAAGCTGGTACAAGCAACAACAGTTGTTGTGTAGCCCTCATACCTCCTAATGCACCTGGACTTGCAGTAACTATTCCAAAAGCCTTGTGTGACTGTTTGGGAAAATGATCTAACAAATTTTGTAAAGCAGGAGTATAACTTCCATTATACTCAGGGGTAACTATAATAAAAGCATCGGCATTAAACACTTTTTGTGCAAGTGGCTTAAATTTTTCTGGCGTTGCGTCTATGCTTGAAAATACGTTTTCCAATAATCCCAAATCCCATTCATTGGCATTAATTAATCCTATTTGGTGTTGTGTGTTTTGTTGTAAATATTGCAATAAGTGTATAGCTACTCGTTTGGTTACACTAGCTTGGCGTGGGCTTCCACTAATTATTTCTATGTTCATATATACTGAAACAGATTGTTAAATAAAAAGTTTGAAATTATATTTTAGTTCAGCAGAATGTTTGGTGTTATTACTTCAATTTAACTGTAGTAAGGACTAATCATAAAGTAAACCACAGGCCCAGTAATTGCTACATACAACCAAATTGGGAAGGTAATTTTAGCCAATTTTTTGTGCTTATCAAACTCACCTATTAAAGCTCTATAGCTAGTAAATAAAATAAACGGAAGAATAACTGAAGCTAAAAAAATATGAGTAATTAAAATAAAGTAATACAAATATTTTACAAATCCTTCACCACCAAATTTAGTTTCACCAGCCAAAATATGATGTGCTATGTAACTCACTAAAAACAAAATGCTAAGCAATAAAGCATTAAACATTAAGTTTCTATGTAATTTAAATTTTTTATTTTTCACTGCCCAAAGTGCCACAACTAAGCTTATTGCAACTAACGAATTAATGATGGCATTTACAAAAGCAAATACATGTACATCAAAGCCAACTTGAATATCTAACTTAATTCTATTTAATGAAACTACTACTGCAAACACAACAAAGCTAAAAATACCAATCAACCAATTTGCTTTTATATCATTTTTTTTAAATAATGGTTCAATCATAAATTATATATTAAATATTAATTAATTTCTTTTTTTCTTTTACTTCCAAAGTACCAAACAAAACCTCCAACACATAAGGCTATAATTAACCAAAGCCAACTTAAATCAATGATTTTAGTGAAAATGGCCGATTTTTTTGTTTTATCTTTTTCTAACATTAACAACCCAATATCTCTAGCTAAAATTTTCATGCTACTACTATCTAAGCCACTATAAGGAACAGAAAATCTGCCTCGCTGAATCATATTTTTATCGAGTAATACAAATCTGCTAGTATGTATAAAATCTGGCGTTATTTCTTCTTCGCTGAACTTATCAATTTTTAGTTCATTAAAGGCAAAATCATAGATGGCTTTTTTATCGCCTGTACAAAGCCACCAAGTATCAGGATTTACACCAAAGTTTTTAGCATAATCTCTTAGTACAGCAACACTGTCATTTTCTGGGTCGATAGTAATTGAAATAAAATGAACTACAGTAGTATCGAGTTTTACTCTACTTTTTCCTCCAATTTTAAATGATTGTTGCAGCTTAGACATGCTTTTGGTAAGCTTAGGACAAATGCCTGCACAACGAGCAAAAAAGAAATCAATTACAATGGGTTTACCTGCTAATTGGTACAAATTAAAACTATCGCCCAAATGATTCACTAATTTTAAGTCGCCAGTTTTATGCCAAATGCTATCATTAACCATTTTACCTTTTTCCTCGTATTGCACCACATCATCCAATAGCATTTTCCGTGGGGTTTGAGCAGCATTTTCGCTAAAATATTTTAATACCAAATAGCTTCCTATTGGTAAAATGATAGCAACTAAAAGTGCGAGTATAGATTTTTTGCTCATGTAAACCTCCCTAACCCTCTAATTGAGGGGATTTTAAAAACACATTTTATCGTGCTTCGTTTGTTTAATTATAGAATATAAAAAAACCATTGGAATATCCAATGGTTTGCAAAATTAGTTGTTAAGTATAACCGTTATTAATAATAAAAAACAATTTACTAATATAATAAAGATTAATGTGCTGCTGGTTTTACAGCATCGTGAGAAGTGCCATGTGCATCTTTACTGTGACTGCCACCATGTGTATCTTTTTGTTGAACTTTGATAGTACTTTGCTCTTTGAAATGAGGATCGTAAGTGTTTTTCAAATTTTTATAAGAATTTCCTTCGTATAAAAAAGAAGTAATAAACCAAATAAACAATGCAAGAGGCACAACAATAGTCATAATCATATTCTTAATTTCATGCTTAAGGTGCATAAAATAAGCTACGATATAAAAGGCTTTTACCATCATTAAAATTAAAATAGCACCTTTTAAAAATAAAATCCAAGAGTTACCAAGTTCTGGAAATTTTAATAAGATAATTCCTAATCCTAATTCTACAATTGTCAATCCACTCAAAATCCAGGTTACTTTCCAAACCTCTTTTTTTGCTTCTCTGTAAGTATCTGCATTATATACGTGACCTGCCATGATTATTTTTATTTAATATTTTTTATTTAATATTTCTCTAACTACTAATTTCTAACTACTATCTACTAGCTGTTAAACAAGATAAAATAAGGTGAATACAAACACCCAAACTAAATCTACAAAGTGCCAATATAAACCTGCTTTTTCTATCATTAAGTAATGACCTCTTTTTTCGAAAGTATTGTTTAAAGTCATTATCAACATTACAATATTGATAACTACACCACTAAATACATGGAAACCATGAAAACCTGTAATGGTAAAAAAGTAGTTTGTAAAGTTTGTACTAGGTGCAGTTCCATCAGCATTGATAAATGGATTACTACCCCACCAAGCACCTGCATGATGTAGGTGAGACCATTCCCAAGCTTGACAACCTAAAAACATAGCACCACCAATAATAGTAAGAATTAAGTTGTTTACAACTCCTTTTTTATCATGATGATGACCTGCTTGTACAGCTAATACCATGGTTACTGAGCTAACAATTAATATAAAAGTCATTAAACTCACAAACACAAGAGGTAAACCATCACCTAAACCCGGGAAAGATTGGAAAACTTTATTAGGATCGGGCCAACCGTTGCTTGAAAAACGGATTGTACCATAGCTAATTAAGAATGCACCAAAAGTAAAAGCGTCACTCATTAAAAAGTACCACATCATTACTTTTCCATACTCTAAATTGAATGGACTTTTACCTCCACTCCACCATTTTGTATTATGCGTTGTTACTGCTGACATATTATTGTAAAAATTTCGTTGGCAAAAATATTGGTTAAGGGTTTTACTTGGTGCATTATCCTAAAATATTTTTTGCCTTCTTTAATTAAATTATTTTCTAGGCTCGAGATTTTGAAGAACTTATTGAGTATTTAAGAAATTGTCTAAAAAACTATGAGTTACTATAAGTCTTAGCCCCATTGTGTGAAATACTATTTTTTAATTGCTTTTTTAGTAACTGATTTTTTGGCAGCCACTTTTTTTGGAGCAGCTTTTTTAGCTACTTTTTTCACAAAAGCATTTGGAAACTCTGCCACTATCATAGCTTTTACTTCGTCTAAACTAATAATGGCTAATTCTTCAGGCGTGTGTTTTGTGCCATCGGCTTTTTTGCCCAATTTAATCATGTTTTTACCATGACGAATAAATGCTCCCCAACGACCATTTTCTATACTAATTTTTTCATCCGGCCATTGTTGAATAAACCTATTTGCTTCTTTTTCTACCTTTTTTTCAATCAGTTCTTCTACATTTTCTTGTGTAAGATTATCAAAATCGTATGCTTTAGGAACATTGATATATAAGTTATTCCACTTTATAAAAGGTCCAAATCTTCCTTTACCTTTTGTAACAGGCATTTGCTGATAAGCAGCAATTGGGGCATCGCCTTTTTCTTTTTCAGCTACAATTTCTAAGGCTCGTTCTAAAGTAATATCATCCATACTTTCGCCTCTAGGAATGCTAGCAAACACATCTCCTAATTTTACATAAGGCCCAAATCTTCCAATATTTACACTTACTTCTTCTCCATTATGTACACCTATTGTTTTAGGCAATGAAAATAATTCTAAAGCTTCAGCTAGTGTAATAGTTTCAATGCTTTGGCCAGCTTTTAGCTTTGCAAATCGAGGTTTTTCCTCCTCGTTGGTTGTGTCACCAATTTGTACCATTGGACCAAAACGCCCCATACGTGCAATAATTTTTTTTCCAGTTGCAGGGTCGTTTCCTAGTTCTCTTTCGCCACTAGCTCTATTCGCATTTTCTAATGTATGCTCTATTGTAGTATGAAAAGGTTTGTAAAAGCCATCAATCATTTTGTGCCAAATTAACTTGCCCTCACTTACCTCATCAAATTGGTTTTCAATTTTAGCAGTAAAACCATAATCCATTACTTTTTCGAAATGTTGCTTTAAAAAATCGGTCACTACATTTCCTAAATCTGTTGGAAAAAGTTTTGCTTTTTCTGCTCCAGTATTTTCTTGTGTGATGGTTTTTTTAATTTGGTTTTGAGGTGTAAGCACTAAGTATTGAACATCTCTTTTTATGGCATCTTTATCTCTTTTTTCTACATAATTTCTTTTGATGATAGTTGAAATTGTAGGAGCATAAGTAGATGGGCGACCAATACCCAACTCTTCTAATTTTTTTACTAAAGAAGCCTCTGTATAACGGGCATTTGGTTTTGTAAACTTTTCGGCAGCTTGCATTTTTACAAACTCGAGTGTTTGTCCTTTTTGTAATGGAGGCAACATACCTTCGTTTTCATCTTCATCTTCATCATCTTTCCCTTCTAGATATACTTTTAAAAATCCGTCGAATTTTAAAACTTCACCAGTTGCTTGTAAGTTTTCATTATTAGTACTAATGGTTATGTTAGCAATAGTTTTTTCAAACTCAGCATCACTCATTTGGCTAGCAATAGTTCGTTTCCAAATTAATTCGTACAGTTTTCGTCCATCGTCATCGGCAATTGTTTTATTATTCATGTAGGTAGGACGAATAGCTTCGTGAGCTTCTTGAGCACTTTCATTTTTATTTTTATACCTACGTTGTTGAAAATATTCTTCGCCGTAACTATTGGTAATTTGATTTTGAATATCGGCTCTTGCAGTGTCGCTTAAATTTACACTATCTGTTCTCATGTAAGTTATAAAACCAGCTTCGTATAATTTTTGTGCAATAAGCATGGTTTTACTTACGCCATAACCTAGCTTTCGAGCAGCTTCTTGCTGTAAGGTAGATGTTGTAAAAGGTGCAGCAGGTGTGCGTTTTGCAGGTTTAACTTCTATACTATTTACAGTATAATTAGCACCAAAACACGATTTTAAAAATGCTTCGGCACCATTTAAGTTATTAAATTTTGTTGGTAGCTCGGCTTTAAAATTTACAGTTTTGCCTGTAATATCTTTAGCAGTAAACATAGCTTCAATTTTAAAGCTACTAGTTACCGAAAACGTGTTAATTTCTCTTTCTCGTTCTACTATTAATCTTACTGCAACACTTTGAACTCTTCCAGCACTTAACCCTTGTTGGCGGCCAACTTTTCTCCATAAAACTGGGCTTAGCTCAAAACCTACCAATCTATCCAATACCCTTCGAGCTTGCTGTGCATTTACCAAGTTCATATTTATGGTACGAGGGTTTGCAACAGCTTTTTTAATAGCAGGGGCTGTAATTTCGTGAAAAACGATACGTTTAGTTTTAGCAACATCCAAGTTTAGTACTTCAGCTAAGTGCCAAGAAATACTTTCCCCTTCTCTATCCTCATCACTTGCTAGCCAAACCTCTTCGCTACTTTTAGAAAGTTTTTTAAGCTCGTTTACCACTTTTTGTTTTTCATCACTAACTATATAGGTGGGTTGATAGTTGTTATTTAAGTCAATACCCATATCATCTTTTTCTAAATCCCTAATATGCCCAAAACAACTTTTCACTAAGAAATCTTTCCCTAAAATTTTCTCAATTGTTTTGGCTTTTGCCGGACTCTCTACAATTAATAAGTTTTTTGCCATGCTTTTTTAAGATGATATATTTAATTAGTTTTTACTTTTTTACAAATGAAAAAAGGCTAAAATGTGCCAACAATTAATAAGTTAAATGCTTAAAGATTAGTTGTTTTATAAACACTTTTGCAAATGCAATATTAGTATTTTGAATTAAAACGTAGAAAATCTTAAGAATTCCTAGAAAAGATGCTGCCTGAAATATTACAAATATTTATGCTTTGGATTGAATGAAAATCAAAAAAAACAATGCTACTTTAAGTTATGAACTGACGGTATAAATATCGATTATTTTTTTTGCTCCTTAGCCCAACTATCTTTTAAGGTTACAGTTCTATTAAAAATTAAATTATTAGGTGTACTGTCTTCATCCATACAAAAATATCCTTTACGCAAAAACTGAAATCTATCGCTTAAACTAGCATTTAACAATGCAGGTTCTGCTAAAGCTGTTGTAATTGTATGTAAAGAATTTGGATTAATGTAGTTTTTGAAATCTCCTTCTTGAGCATCTACATTTTCTACCATAAATAACCTATCGTATTCTTTAATTGTAACAGGCACAGCATCTGTTGCATTTACCCAATGAATGGTACTTTTTACAGCAACGCCACTTGTATCGTTTCCACTTTTACTGTTAGGAAAATAACTACAATTTACTTGAATAATTTTTCCATTATCATCTTTAACTACCTCGTCACACTTAATAATGTAAGCACTTTTTAAACGAACTGATTGCCCTGGAGTAAGACGGAAATATTTTTTTGGAGCATCTTCTAAAAAATCTTCTTGCTCAATATAAATTTCTCTGCTAAAAGTAATTTTTCTAACTCCTGCATTTTCATCTTCAGGGTTATTTTCGATTTCTAACAACTCAGGTGCATCGCCAAAATTGGTGATTACAATTTTTAGAGGTTCAAAAACCACCATTCTTCTCAGAGCAATTTTGTTTAAATGCTCTCTCAAGCAAAATTCAAGCAAGCTATACTCTGCAACATTTTCTCTTTTACTTATCCCTGCTCTATTGCAAAACTCTCTAATACTTTCAGGCGTAAACCCTCTACGACGCATACCTGCAATGGTCGGCATTCTTGGATCGTTCCAACCGTTCACAATTCCTTCATTAACTAGTTGCAATAACTTTCGTTTGCTCATCACTGTGTAGTTAATGTTTTTGCGAGCAAACTCGTATTGCTTTGATGGATAAATACTTAGCTGCTCAATAAACCAATCGTATAATTCTCTATGTGGGATAAATTCTAAAGTACAAATGCTATGAGTTATACTTTCAATACTATCGCTTTGCCCATGTGCAAAATCGTACATTGGATAAATACACCAAGCATCTCCTGTACGATGATGATGTGCATGTTTTATACGATAAATGATTGGGTCTCTCATGAGCATGTTGGTATGTGCCATATCAATTTTTGCACGAAGCACTTTAGCACCATCACTGTATTTACCAGCACGCATGTTTTGAAAAAGTTGCAAATTTTCGTCAATGCTTCTGCCTCTAAATTCATTATTTACACCAGGTTGAGTTGGGGTACCTTTTTGAGTAGCAATTTCTTCGGCAGTGCTATCATCAACGTAGGCTAATCCTTTATTTATAAGCGTTACAGCATAATTGTACAAAGTTTCGAAATAATCGCTGGCATACAATTCGTTTTTCCACTCAAAGCCAAGCCATTTAATATCTTGTTTAATGCTTTCTACATATTCTGTATCTTCTGTAGTAGGGTTTGTATCATCAAATCTAAGGTTGGTATAGCCTTGATATTTTTTTGTAAGTCCAAAGTTTAAGCAAATGCTTGTAGCATGACCCATGTGCAAATAGCCATTTGGCTCTGGAGGAAATCGAGTAACAATACTTTGATATTTACCAGCAGACAAATCGTTTTCAATAATTTCTTCGATAAAATTTAGGCTCTTTTCTTCGCTCATTGCTTTTTTTTATGGGCAGCAAATGTAAGTAATGATAAAAGATTTTGATGCAGTACAATAGTTATAGCCCAAAATTGTATAATAAATTGTTTTAATTTATAGGCAAAACCAAACATTATCTTTCAATTAAATCAACCTGAAAATTTAATAATTGTTTTTTTAGGCCAAAATAAATGTCTGAGATTGAAAAATAATAAGCATTTTGAGCAGTGAACAACACTTGAAGTGCAGCATCATCGTAGGCATTTCCATTAAAATAAAGATAATCTTGTTTTAGATAATATTCGATACTAGTGCAATTTTCGGATGTGATATATTTCAAGTAGTTTTCGTGTTTGAATAAGGCGTTTATTTGAATTTTATATGTGCTTTCGTTTCGTTTAAAAACAGCCATGAGTTCTTCAATTTTTTCGTAAGTATGTGTTTCCATAGTAAACAAAACATCATTACGCATGTTTTCGAAATTTTTTTTGTGCTGCTCAAAAACTCCATCAAATTCAACTAACAAGTTATATAGTGGCAACCATTCAGATAAAGAATTCTTTTTATAAGCTTGCTTATAAAAATACTTAAATATCTGCTCATCAATTACCCTAATTTCATGATTACTTTGTTCTAAAGTTTTTTGCAGTTGAGCTTTTACAATTCCAAAATCAGCTTTCTGATATTTAACGCCATCATAATCTAAACTCTTTACTTCGTTCGGCTGATCAATTAAATCTGTGATTATAGCTAAATCATTGGTAAGTGCTAAGTTTAAATTAACCTTTTCAATATTATCATCTGAAAAAAGTTCATCAAATGATTTAGTGTCAATTGATTCAATATCAAATTTTTCTACAGGTTGCAATAAGGGATTTTTTGAAGAATAATATCCTTTATATATTTCATTGAAAGAATTGCTTTTATAGTATTCTGTAAAATCATTTTCAAAGGCTGTTACACCATCTACAACAACATTATCAGGAATGGGAACAGTTTCATAAACCTTTTTTGTAATAGTTTTTTCGAGGTCAATAAAGTTATCAAAAACTTCAAAGGCCATGTTATTATTTACTTGCTCTACAGGTTTATTCAATTTCTCTAATGCAAAAACTCTTTCTTCAGTTGTTGGGTGCGAAGCCCATTGGTCTTTAATAACTAGCTTAGATTTATTAAATTTTGTATAATCCTGTAATGATACATTTGGCAAATCGTTTTCAACTTTTATTTTACTTTCTTTGGCTAAAAACTGTAGTACAATACGTTGTGGTTGAAAAATATTATCGGTAATTTTATTTTGTTTGATTTTATCGTTGTAATGGTTGATAACTGTATTGTACGAAGTGTTTGCAATATCTAACCTAAGTAAAGAATCAATCAATGGCTTAGAACCTGTAACATTTGCAGCTATTTCATCTGCATGAAATTCCATTTCCCTAGATAAGGCCATGTAACTTTTATTTACATAACCATACATAAACTTTAAGAGTTCTTGAATTTGTTTTACAATTTCAATGGCAATCATCACAAAAAAACCAATATACTGATTAATAGAGCCCCATTTTGAAGCAAGCTTGCTATATCCTTCGTTATTATACAACAAATCGTATAATACTTTATTTACGTTATAAACATAATTACCAAGTTTCATTGAACTTTGAGAAAAATGACCAAATTCATGTGCCAAAATTGCTTTTAGCTCAGTAACAGTTACAGCATTAACTAAGCCTAAACCTATTTGCAAATTTTTTCGAACAGGAAAAAACATGCTCCAAAAACTTGAACTATAGAATACACAAGCATTAACTTCGGGAGATAAATAAACTTTTTTTGGAAAATGAGTATCTACTTCTTCTACTAACTGTTTTAACATTGCAAATAAACGTGGGGCATCTTTTTCTTTGATTTCTATCATGCCATCTCTATCAACTTTATTGCTAGAGAAAATAAATTTCACCAAAAAAAATAATACTAATAATCCTATACTTACAATGCCAATGCCACAAACAATTGTAAACCAATGTGTATATAATGAAATTAGGGCTAACCCAAAGTATCCCAACAAAATGGCTAATCCTATTGCAGCTGCAACTAATAATATATATGTAAGCAAAAAAACAACAATTGAAATAATGGCCTTGGTTGCCATTTTTTTAAATTGTGCAGAAGTAGAAACATGTGTAACTTTTGATGGCATAAAGTGTTGGTTTTATGATATGCCACATGAAAGCCAAAATTACTTTACTAACATGTGGCTAATTATAATATTGATTCACATTTTTTTATCCTTTATCTTCTCTATCCTTCAACTCTTTAATCTTATCTAAAGCACCTGCTACAA
>JBMLOR010000268.1:0-23788 GCA_049242865.1 Chitinophagaceae bacterium
TACTAAACATTTAAAACTAATTAACAATACTAGCAAGCCTATTTTTCTCATTACAGTAATTTTAAGTTATAAATGTAGGAAATTTTTAAAAATAAATTTGCTATGGCAGCATAATACTAGTTGGTGTAGGGCATTAAATACAACTACTTTAAGTAAATAGTTAGCTTGTTATTAAATTATAAAATAAAAATGGTTGGAAACACCCGATGGATAAAAAATTGAATAAAACTGTTTGCCGATTAACTAGCATTGATAATTATTAATGAATTTTTGATGATTAATCAACTTACTCCAATACTGTAAAGCAAATAATGTTAAAGAATAAATTTTATACAAACTAATAATTATTTGTTTAACCACACAATACATGCTTAACAGTAATCAATATATTTGTTGAAATCTCTATTAAAATAGAATGAATGATTATACACTTTATGTTTTGAATATTAAAATCATAATTAACCATAATTTATTTTACCATGCTTAACGCTTACTATTCGAATACAATTAATGGTTTTAGTAATGATACCTTAGAACATATTATTGGATGTATTACTAAAAATAACAAATTCGATATTAGCTCTAATACAATAGATGCTTGGCAAGAAGAAATAATCATTTTAAAAAACCAAATAAAATCTTTTAGCGGTGAAATACATTTCGAATTCTCAGTTCCTAGAATGGGTAAAAGAATAGATTGCCTATTAATTATAAATAACATAGTTTTTATTCTGGAGTTTAAAGTTGGTGAGACTGAGTTTCATTCGTATCATAAGGATCAAGTTTGGGACTATGCCCTTGATTTAAAAAACTTTCATAAGCCAAGTCATGATGCCTTTTTAATACCAATTTTAATAGCTACACAAGCAGAAAAAAGTTTTACTGAAATTAGTTTTACATCTCATAACGATAAACTAGCTTCTCCTATTTTAATAGGAAAAAATGAGATTTTTTATACGATTAAGCGATGTTGTGAATTATTGCAAGAAGAAACTTTTTCTTTTAATGAAAATTATCTATTTGGAAGTTATTCTCCAACACCAACTATTGTAGAGGCTGCAGTTAAACTTTACAGTGAACATACTGTGGAGGATATCACAAGAAGTGATGCAGATGCAAAAAATTTAAAAGAAACAACAGACACAATAACACATACAATTGAATTTGCTAAATCTAACAACAAAAAAATAATTTGCTTTGTAACTGGTGTGCCAGGTGCAGGTAAAACATTAGTTGGTTTGAAAGTTGCAACTACACACCTTGATAAATCAAAAGGCAATACAAGTGTTTTTCTTTCTGGCAATGCCCCACTTGTATCGATATTGCAGGAGGCTTTAACAAGAGATAAAGTTGAAAGAGAAAAACAAAAAGGAAACAAAATAACTAAATCAACTGCAAAAGAGGGAGTTAAAGCTTTTATACAAATAATACATCACTATAGAGATGCTTATTTAATTGATAAAAAAGCCCCTTATGATCATGTAGCAATTTTTGATGAAGCACAAAGAGCTTGGAATAAAGAACAGACTATTGATTTTATGAAGAAGAAAAAGGGCCAGCCAAACTTTAACTGGTCAGAGCCAGAATTCTTAATTTCATGTTTAGATAGGCATGACGATTGGGCAGTTATTGTTTGTTTAGTTGGAGGAGGCCAAGAAATTAATACAGGAGAAGCTGGAATCTCTGAATGGATATTTGCAATTTCAAATTCATTTCCTCATTGGGAAATAAAAATTTCTCCAAACTTAATTGATAAAGAATATGATGCAAATAAAGCACTTGAACTTGCAAAACTAAATTGCAAACTAACATTCGATGAAGATTTACATTTATCAGTATCAATGCGTTCATATAGAGCCGAAAATGTTTCAAAATTTGTAAAACAACTTTTGGATATTGATGTTGAAAATGCAAAAAGTACACTAAACGAGGTATTAAAAAATTATCCAATTGTACTAACTAGAGATTTATCGAAAGCAAAAGGTTGGTTAAAAGAAAAAGCAAGGGGAAGTGAAAGATACGGAATTGTTGTATCGTCTCAAGCCCAAAGGTTAAGACCGTTAGCAATTGATGTAAGAGTAGCCACTAATCCAGTAAACTGGTTTTTAGATGGCAAAAATGATGTACGATCTTCCTATTATCTTGAGGATGTTGCAACAGAATTTCAAGTGCAAGGTTTAGAATTGGATTGGGCATGCATAACTTGGGATGGAGATTTTAGATATGGTAACAAAGCATGGAATACTTATTCGTTTGTTGGGAGTAAATGGCAAAATATTCATAAAACTGAACGAAAAAAATACTTATTAAATGCATATCGTGTTTTGTTAACAAGAGCAAGACAAGGGATGATAATTGTAGTTCCTAATGGTAATAACGAAGATGCCACTAGATTAGCAGAATACTATGATACAACTTATTTTTATTTAGAAAGTTTAGGAATTCCGGTTTTGAAATAAACTACTAAAATCACTAAAAAAATTGTACTACATAATTACATCATTTCATGAAGCCCTAACCTTCTTCCTTTCTCCATCCCCAAACATTTACCCTTACATTTTGCTGGCTTCACTTACCTTTGAAATAATTTAAAAACACTGCTGCATGTCTTCTACAAAACCTGTTATTACAACTTCTTTTAACTACGAAACATTAGAGGAAAAGCTAGATATTAAACCTAAAGGAGCTAAATTACATATTGGTATTCCTAAAGAAACAGCTTTCCAAGAAAATAGAGTTGGCCTAACGCCTGATGCTGTGGGTGTTTTAACGAGTAATGGTCATGCTGTAACTGTGGAGCATCATGCAGGAGAGGCTAGTCATTACACCAATAAAGATTACACTGAGGCAGGTGCTTCAATTGCATTTAATCATGAAGATGTTTTTAAAGCTCCCATCTTGGTAAAAAGTGCTCCCATTGTTGAGGACGATTTACCTATGTTGCAACTTAATCAAACCATCATTTCTCCCATTCATTATAGTGCCTTACAACAAAATGTGGTGCAAAAAATGATGGAGAAAAAAATTACTGCTCTAAGTTTTGAGAACCTTAAAGATGATAGTGGCACTTATCCTATAGTACGTAGCATGAGTGAAATTGCTGGTAGTGCTGTAATGCTAATTGCTGGCCAATATTTAAGTAGTTTTAATAATGGTAAAGGGGTTTTGTTGGGTGGTATTAGTGGTATTCCTCCTACTAAAGTAGTTATTATTGGGGCAGGTATTGTGGGTGAGTTTGCTACACGTAATGCCTTGGCTTTAGGAGCTAGTGTAAAAGTGTTTGATAATAATGTAAGCAGGTTAAAACAATTGCAAAATAATTTAGGGCAACGTGTATGGACTAGTGTTTTAGAGCCTCGTATTTTAAGCAAGCAACTTAAAACTTGTGAAGTAGCTGTAGGTGCTATGAGTAATGAATTTGGTAGAGCCCCTGTGGTGGTTTCTGAAGAAATGGTAGCTGCTATGCGACCAGGTAGTATTATTATTGATGTGGCTATAGACCGTGGTGGATGCTTTGAAACAAGTGAACTTACTAGCCATCAAAAACCAATTTTTGTGAAGCACGATGTTATTCACTATGGTGTGCCAAATATTCCAAGTGGTTTTGCACGTACTGCTAGCCAAGCTATTAGTAATGTATTAATGCCATTATTACTAAACATTAGTGAAGAAGGTGGTATCGAAGAAATTGTATGGCACAACTTTAATGTTCGCGAAGGCATATATATGTTTAAAGGCTCACTAACGGATTTGTATATGAGCCAAAAATTCGATTTAAAATATACCGATCTTAATTTATTGATTGCAAGTAGAAGGTAATGGGCAAGGTTATTGTTTAATTACTTTATGCACTTGTCCTTCGCTCGTTTTTAATATATACAAACCACTATTAAGGTTGCCTATATTAATTGTAAAATTGCTTGATGCTACTTTAGTTGAGTAAAGTATAATACCATTAATATCAGTTAGCATTATGGTGTTTCCTATGGTTGCATTACTTATGTTCAATACATTTTTTGATGGATTTGGATAAACCGTGAATTCATTTTCGGGCTGATTTAATCTTACTTGTTGAATATCACTATATTTTACTTTACCATCTTTATCAACACTTTGTAGCCTATAATAAAGTTTTGTATTGGTAATGCTATTTGCTAACAACTCTGTAAACGAATAATTATTATTAGCTTCATTTTTAGCTTTAATTTTTGCAATAGGCAAAAATTCAATTCCATTAGTACTTTGTGTAACATTAAAATAATCAACATTTACTTCATTCGTAGTTGCCCATTGATGTTCAATAGTTTTTTTACCTTTTAAAGCAACATTGTAGTTGGTAAAGCTTAGTGGCAATGGTGAACCTTGCTGATACACTCTTACATAATCAACTTCCATAGCACTTTGTACAAAGCCACTCGTAACCCTTGGCTCTATGGCTACATTTAATAGTAAATATTGCTCAGCATCAAAAGGCCAGGTATATATATTTTTTGTTGATGGGTTGTAGCTAAAATGATTAATGCCATCTACACTAAAAGTAATTCTTTGTGCATTCCAATCCACTGCATACACATGAAATTCGGAAGAAACTGTGTTGTTTGTTTGAGCATTAGTTACATATTGCCCTGCATTTAAATTGCCATTTACCGGAAAATGCACAGCACTTGAAATTACATTTTGATTTGCACCCCAATGTTCCATAATATCAATTTCTCCACAAGCAGGCCAATTAGTAGTTCCATGTGTTGGATACCAAAATGCACCAGGCTCATTAATATTTTTTCCAAGCATCCAAATGGCAGGCCATGTTCCTGCACCTACAGGTAGTTTTGCCCTTACTTCTACCCTGCCATATTTAAATGCAAATTTTGAATTTAATCTTGCTGATGTAAATTGTTTGGTTTGTGCCTGACTGGTAAAAGATTCTCTTTTTGCTACAATGCTTAAGTTTCCATTGCTTAAAAAAGAATTGGTAGTACTATTTGTATAATGTTGCAACTCGTTGTTATACCAACTTACCCCATTAGGTAGTTGTGTTTGATGAAACCATTTTTGAGCATCCACTGCACCACTTCCTGTAAATTCATCACTCCATACTAAATTATTAAAAGTAGATAATGCTCCACTGTATAAAAAATCGTCGATATAAGCAAGTACATTAGCATTGTTGTTTTCGCCATTAATCTGAATTAATACTCTATTAAAATCCCATCTTGCCAATGGATTTAAAGATCCTGGATTCATGTTTATAAAAGGATCAGTTGCAAAATCAAATGTTATAGTTTGCCATTGATTTAAAACAATTGGCTTAATTATTTCACATTGTGTTTGCCAAGGTGCAGCTAATAAACCATTTTGTAGTTTTAATGAAATTTGATTGGTTACTGAACCTGTAATTCCACTTGAAGGAACATAAAGTTTTAAAGTAAATTGACTACTAGTAGCTAAATTAAAACTAAACTTAGTATCAAAACGAACGTTAGCATATTGCCCACCAACATCTGCATATCTTAAAACTTTCGACGATGTGTTTATGCCTACTTGAACAGGATTTGCAAAATTTCTATCTATGTTGCAATCATCACCAAACCAAGTATCTATATTACCTGTACCTTCAAAATTGTCAATGGCAGTTTGCGAGGTAGAGTACAAAGTTGAGAATACAAACAACAGTATACAACTGCATTTTCTTACAATATTTTTTTTGGTTTTATGCATTGATAGAACGTTTTTGAGAAACATTATTTTAATTAGAATGTTAAAATTGGTGAATATATAACTATAATCATAAACAACTAAAATAAATAAGTAGTTGTACTATTTGCGAATCTTTTTTTGCAGAAACCTATTTTCTACAATTTATTATATTTCAGTTATAATTATAATTAACTTTTTTAAGTGGTAGTTATTAGAATTCAACTTCTTAAATCAACTAAATAATGGTGTTTACTCAACTTCGCTTATTTCAGAATAGCATAACCTATAGAATTGTATAGTTGTTGCAAGTAAAGATTGTATGCTTAAAAAAACAAACCCGCATTGTGCAATGCGGGCTTATTTAAACAAAATCAAAAAATCATGAAAACCAAACACAAATTTATAGATAAGTTTGAGACTACAAAGTCTAAAACTTAAATTTTCCTTATAATTTATACAACAGCTGTTGGTACTTCTGGTGTTCCTTGACGACCTTGTACTCTTCCACTACTCATAAGACCATCGTATTTTTTCATCAACAAATATGTTTCAATTTGTTGTAGAGTATCAAGTATTACACCAACCATGATTAATAAACTTGTACCACCAAAGAATGTGCTAAATTCTTGTGAACTTACAAAAGAACTTGCTCCAAATTTCATGCTCATAAATCCTGGTAAAATACCTACAATAGCTAAGAAGATTGCTCCAGGTAAAGTAATTCTATCCATTACAGCACCAATATAATCTGCAGTTGGTTCTCCAGGTTTAACACCAGGAATAAATCCATTACTACGTTTTAAATCTTCTGCAATTTGTTTTGGATTAAATATTAAAGCAGTGTATAAGAAAGTGAAAGCAATAACCATTACACTGTAAATAACCATATACCAAACGTTGCTATGATCGCTAAAAATTCTTACAATTCCCTTAGCAGAATCCATATTGGTAAAGCTAAACAAAGTTGGTATAAACATAATTGCTTGAGCAAAAATGATAGGCATTACACCTGCACTGTTTACTTTTATTGGTAAAAAGTTTCTTGCTCCACCAAAATCTCTATTGCCCACAATTTGTTTTGCATAGTTTAAAGGAATTTGACGTACCCCTTGCACTAACAATATTAAACCAAATATGATAACAATTAAGATTACAATTTCTAAAGTGAAGCCTAGTAAACCACCTGCACCTCTTTCGAATTTTGAGTTAAACTCTTTTAAAATACTTGCTGGTAATCTGCTTAAGATACCTACCATGATAATAATTGAAGTACCGTTGCCTAAACCTTTATCTTGTATTTTTTCACCCAACCACATTACAAACAAAGTACCTGCAGTAAGAGTAATTACTGTGATAAATGTAAACAATGGACCAGTAATTAATATTGCAGAAGCATAAGGCCCAGTTGGATTAGTTAAAAATGCTACGTATGCAGTAGCTTGAAAAGCAGTTACAATTACAGTAAGGTAACGAGTCCATTGTGTAATTTTCTTTCTACCAGTTTCCCCTTCTTTTTGAATTTTTTGTAATTGAGGCACTAAAATAGTCATCAACTGCATAAAAATAGAAGCAGAGATATATGGCATAATTCCCAAAGCAAAAATAGAAGCTTGAGAAAATGAACCTCCAGCAAAAGCATCAAATAATCCTAAAATACCTTTAGAACCTTTGTTAGCTGCATCAGCCAAAGATGCATTGTTGGCATCAATTCCTGGGAGTACAATGTGTGAACCTACTCTATAAATAAGAACTAATAAAAGAGTGTAAATAATTTTCTTTTTTAGTTCTTCTATCTCCCAAATATTTTTTAATGTTTGTATTAATTTTTTCACAAATAATTTTTTGTCTTAGTAATTTTCTATTAGTCTTAAAATCAAAAAGGTGCATTTTAAATGCACCGCAAATATGGGAAATTATTTTACAATTTCAACGGTTCCTCCAGAAGCTTCTATGGCTGCTTTAGCTTTATCGCTTATGGCGTTTACTTTAAATGTTAAGCTTGCCTTTAGTTCGCCATTACCTAAAATCTTCACTTTGTCTGTACGGCTTATTAAACCATTCATGTAAAGATTTTCTAATGAAAATTCAGAAAAGCTATATTTTTCGTTTAATTGTTCAATTTGTCCTAAGTTAAATACAACGTATTCAATACGTCCTGCATTTTTAAATCCACGTTTTGGAACTCTACGTTGTAATGGCATTTGACCACCTTCAAAAGCATTTTTTCTTTGATAACCAGCTCTTGATTGACCACCTTTATTACCTTTTGTAGAAGTTCCTCCTTTACCAGAAGCTTCACCTCTACCTAATCTTTTTTCTTTGTGTGTACTACCTGCAGCAGGCTTTAGTGTATGTAATTTCATTTTTTAGATTTTTAACTTACGGGAAAATCTTCCCTCGCTTATTTAATTTTTTAGTTTGTAATAGGAATAAAAGAAAATTTTATTTCTATACGAATGTTAAAGATTTTCTACTTTAACTAAATGGCTTACTTTATTTACCATTCCTAAAATTTGTGGAGTTGCTTCAACTTCTTTAGTTGCGTGCAATTTATTTAAACCAAGAGCAACTAAAGTTTGTTTTTGACGCTCGCTGCGGTCAATTCCACTTTTAACTTGAGTTATTTTTATTTTTGACATAACGCTTTTTTATAGTCATTAGTCATTAGTCATTGGCCAATTGCATTTTTAAAAATTACTAATTGGCTATTGAGTAACAACTAATTTATCCATTAAATACTTTTGATAATTTGATATTTCTATTTTTTGCAACTGCAATTGGTTCACGTAATTCGCTAAGAGCTTTGATGGTTGCTTTAACCACGTTGTGTGGGTTAGCACTACCAAGACTTTTTGCAAGAACGTCAGTAACACCAGCACTTTCTAATACAGCACGCATGCTACCACCTGCAATTACACCTGCTCCATGAGCTGCTGGCTTAATTAAAACTTTTGCAGCTCCAGCTTTACTAAATTGTTCGTGAGGGATAGTACCATGCATTACAGGAACTTTTACTAAATTCTTTTTTGCATCCTCGATTCCTTTAGTAATAGCTTCTTGAACTTCTTTGGCTTTTCCTAAACCTTGACCTACAACACCATTTTCATTACCAACTACAACTAGTGCTGAGAAAGAAAAAGTACGACCACCTTTAGTAGTTTTTACTACTCTGTTTATAGCAACTACTTTGTCTTTGAATTCAACATCAGTGTTTGCTTTTACTTTATTATCAACTGTTTTTGACATAATCTTTTTTATTGAATAATTAATATTTAATATTTAACATTACCTAAATATTAAATCTAAAATATTAAAACTAGAATTGTAATCCTCCTTCTCTTGCACCATCAGCAACTGCTTTGATTCTTCCATGATAAAGGTTACCACCTCTATCAAAAACAACTTGTGTTAAACCTAACTCTGTTGCTTTACGAGCAATTGCATTACCAACTAATTTTGATTTAGATGACTTATCTACTTTTTGAGCAGCTATGTCTTTATCTTTTGAAGATGCAGCTGCTAAAGTTACACCAGCATTATCATCAATTAATTGTGCATATATATCACTGTTGCTTCTAAAAACACTTAAACGTGGTTTAGTAGAAGTTCCAGAGACTTTTTTGCGAATACGGTATTGTATTTTTTGTTTTGTACCTATTTTATTACTGTTCATGTGAACCGAATTTGAAATTTTGAAAAATTATTTTTAAAATAGAGTTTATCAATATAATTAACTCAATTAAAAAAATTTTATTTACCTGCTGCTTTACCTGCTTTTCTTCTTAACACCTCACCAGCAAATTTAACACCTTTACCTTTGTATGGTTCAGGTTTACGTAAGCTTCTTAACTTAGCACAAACTTGACCAATTAATTGTTTATCACAACCTTCTAGGATAATGATTGGGTTTTTACCTTTTTCAGTTACCGTATTAACCTTTAATTCTTTTGGAATTTCGAAGATAATATTGTGAGAATAACCAAGAGCAAGATCTAAAACATTCCCTGTATTAGCAGCTTTAAAACCTACCCCTACTAATTCCATTTTCTTTTCGTAACCCTCTGTTACACCTTTTACCATGTTTTGAACTAGAGAACGATATAAACCATGTAAAGCTCTATGACGAATTTGTTCTGTTGGACGATTAACAGTTAAAGTTGTACCCTCTACAGATATTTTAATATCTCTATCAATTAATTGAGTTAAAGTTCCCTTAGGGCCTTTAACACTAACCACATTAGCAGCATCAACAGAAGCTGTAACTCCTGCTGGCAAAGTAATGGGTTGTTTTCCTATACGACTCATAAATAAAATTTAAATATTTAATAATTTTTGAAAATGTAACTTATTGATTTCAGCAATGTATAGAATGCTTAGATGACAATAAATTTAATATTCTAGAGAACCATTTTCAAATTCTCTATGCTTTTTATTATAACTAGCTAATGTAGCAAAGAACTTCTCCACCAACATTTTGAGCTTTAGCTTGCTTATCAGTTAAAACACCTTTTGATGTACTGATAATAGCTATACCCAAGCCATTGATAACTCTTTTCATTTCTGCTGGTTTTGCATAAGCTCTTAAACCAGGGCGGCTCACACGCTCTAAACTTTTGATAGCTGGTGTTTTTGTAGCAGCATCATATTTTAAAGCTATTTTAATTAAACCTTGTTTGTTATCATCTTCAAATTTATATTTCAAGATATATCCTTGATCATATAGAATCTCAGTGATTCTTTTTTTAAGGTTTGAAGCAGGAATTTCAACAATTCTATGTCCTGCCATTTGTGCATTTCTAACTCTAGTTAAAAAATCTGCTATAGGATCTGTAACCATAATATTTTTAATTTGCTAATCAGACAATTTGCTAATTGGCTAATTATATTTTCTTTAAAAATTAATTTTTATAATTAATTAATGTAACATTAATTAATGAATATTACCAACTCGCTTTTTTTACACCTGGGATTAAACCATTTAATGCCATGTCTCTAAACATTACCCTTGATACGCCAAAATATCTCATGTATCCTTTTGGACGACCAGTTAACTTACATCTGTTTTTTAAACGAACTGGTGATGAGTTTTTAGGTAGCATATCTAAAGCAGCTGTATCACCAGCAGCCTTTAATGCAGCTCTTCTTTCTGCAAATTTTGCAACTAGTTTCTCTCTTTTAGCTTGACGTGCTACGACTGATTTTCTTGCCATTTTATTTTATTTAAATCTAGGTTTTAAAATATTAATCCCTAGTCTTGAATGTTATTTTTTGTACTAGATTAATCTTTTTTATTTGCTCCTTTAAATGGCATACCAAGTTCTTTTAAAAGTTCGTATGCTTCTTCATTTGTATTTGCAGTTGTTACAAATGTTATATCCATTCCAGTAATTTTATTTACTTTGTCGATATCTATTTCAGGGAAAATAATTTGTTCAGTAACACCTAAAGTATAATTACCTCTACCATCAAATGCTTTGTCGCTGATACCTTTAAAATCTCTTACACGAGGTAAGCTTACACTCACTAATCTATCTAAAAACTCATACATTTTTTCACCACGTAAAGTAACTCTTGCACCAATTGGCATTCCTTTACGTAATTTGAAATTTGAGATATCTTTTTTAGAAATAGTTGGAACAGCTTTTTGACCAGTTATTTGCTCTAACTCACCAATTGTTACATCAATTAATTTTTTATCGTTTACTGCACCATTTACACCTCTATTGATGCAAATTTTCTCTAATTTAGGTGCTTGCATAACAGTTTTATATGCAAACTTTTTCATTAAAGCAGGTACAACCTCTGCTTTATATTTTGTAACTAATCTTGGAGTATATTTTGTAGTACTCATTGTTGATTTTATTTTTATTTTACACGACTTTTAACCGTGAATTACTTTATTGCGTTACCTGATTTTTTACTAACTCTTACTAATTTTCCTTCTTCTCTAGTACGTTTTACTTTAGTAGCAACTTTAGCTTTTGCATCCCAAAGCATTACATTACTAATTGCAATTGGGGCTTCAACTTTTACAATGCCACCACCTGTATTTTGTGCAGTTGGCTTTGTATGTTTAGTTGCTATTGCAACGCCTTCTACAACAACTTTAGCTTTGTCTACTAAAACAGAAAGTACTGTTCTTGGTTTTTTCAAATCTTTGTCGTCACCTGCAATTACAACTACTTGATCACCTTTTTTTATATTAAACTTAGGTTTGAATCTATTGCTCATAATTTCTTTTTTAAAAGACTATCTACTGTTTAAAGAATAATCTTAAATTTTAATTTAATCTTATAGAACTTCTGGGGCTAATGAAATAATTTTCATGTATCCTTTATCTCTTAGTTCACGTGCTACTGGCCCAAAAATACGTGTTCCTCTTGGTTCGTCTGAATTGTTTAATAAAACAACAGCGTTATCGTCGAAACGGATATAAGAACCATCTTTTCTACGTAATTTATTTACAGTACGTACAATTACAGCTTTAGATACAGTACCTTTTTTAATACCGCCAGCAGGAATTGCATCTTTTACAGTAACTACAATTTTATCGCCAATTTTAGCATAGTCTTGACCACTATTACCCAAAACTTTTATACAAAGTACTTCTTTTGCACCGCTATTATCGGCTACATTTAGCCTTGACTCTTGTTGTATCATTTTTTGTATTTTAGATTTAATAATTAATATTTAATATTGATAATCGCTACTAAATATTAAATAATAAATATTAAATATTAGATTATTTCGCTTTTTCAACTACTTCTACTAATCTCCAACGTTTTGTTTTGCTCATTGGACGAGTTTCCATGATTTTTACGATGTCACCAATTGTACATTCATCTTTTTCATCATGTGCATGGAAACGAGTGGTTTTTTTTACGAATTTTCCGTAAATAGGGTGTTTTACTTTTCTTTCTACAGCAACAGTAATGGTTTTTGTCATTTTGTTGCTAGTAACAACACCTGTTCTTGTTTTTCTTAAATTTCTTTCCATTGTTATTATTTGAAATCTGAAAGTTGAATTTTAAAGTGAAACACAAACAAATTCAATCCCTTCATATTTGCTTTTTTCCTAATTAGTTTCTGCTATTTACTTCTGTTTTTAAACGTGCAATATCTCTTCTCAATGATTTTATCATTTGAGGATTTTCTAAAGGAGTCATTGCATGAGCAAATTGCAATTTAGTTAAACGTAACTTATCTTCAGCAATTCTACCATTAAGAGATTCTAAACTCATTTCTTTAAAATCTTCTTTTTTATTTACTTTTTTCTTTGCCATTTTATTCTAATTTGAAAATGTGAAGGAGTTAAAATTAAATTCCACAATTTTCTTATTTTCTAAATTAAGCTTGTAAATCTCTTCTTATTACAAACTTTGTTTTAATTGGTAACTTTTGTGCTGCTAATTCCATAGCTGCTTTTGCAGTTTCTTCAGAAACGCCATCTACTTCAAATATTATACGTCCTGGTTCAACTACAGCAGCCCAAAACTCAGGGTTACCTTTACCTTTACCCATCCTTACTTCTGCTGGTTTACGAGTAACAATTTTATCTGGAAAAACTCTGATCCATACATTACCTTCACGCTTCATGGCACGTGTCATACTTTGACGAGCAGCTTCGATTTGGCGGTTAGTTAACCAAATTGGTTCTAATGCTTTTAAAGCGAAGCTTCCAAATGATATGCTTGTACCACGTTTTGCTACTTCTCTAATTCTTCCTTTTTGTTGCTTTCTGTGTTTACTTCTTTTAGGTTGTAACATCGTTTTAATTTTGATAATGTTCTACAAAAAGCTCTAGGCTAATTGAGTACATTGTGATCATTAATTTTTTATTAGTTATAAAACTTTAAGATTTGTAACTAATTAAATATTTAGTTTCTACCTCTTCCTCCACCACTTCTTCTATCGTTTCCTCCTCCTCTTCTGTCTCCACCTCTATCATTTCTGTTGTCGTTTCTTCTTTCTGGACCAGCTAATTCTTTTCCACCAATAAAGTTTGGATTTAAATCTCTTTTTCCTAAAACTTCACCTCTACAAATCCATACTTTAATACCAATTTTGCCATATACAGTTTGAGCAAAAACATTAGCGTAATCAATGTCCATTCTAAAGGTGTGCAATGGAGTTCTTCCTTGTTTTAATTCCTCGCTACGTGCAATCTCTGCTCCACCTAAACGACCACTTAATTTAACTTTAATTCCTTCAGCACCCATTCTTAAGGTAGAAGCAATTGCCATTTTAGTAGCACGTTTAAAGTTGATACGATTTTCAATTTGTCGAGCTATTGTATCTCCAACAATATTGGCATCTAATTCAGGACGACGAATTTCTAGGATGTTTATTTGAACGTCACTGTTATTAGTTAGTTTTTTCAATTCTTCTTTAATTCTATCAACCTCACCTCCACCTTTACCAATAATGATACCTGGTTTGCTAGTGTGTATAGTAGTAATTAATTTACCTAGTGTACGCTCAATAACAATTTTAGAAATTCCTCCCTTGTTGATACGAGCATTTAAGTATTTGCGAATTTTTTGGTCTTCGATTAGTTTGCCAGCATAATCTTTTTTGCTGCCATACCAGTTACTGTCCCATCCTCTGATGATACCTAACCTATTACCAATTGGATTTGCTTTTTGACCCATTTTTTTAATTTGAAAATTTGAATATGTTGAAACAAGATTAAATTTAGTTTAATCAAGTTTGCTTATTTAATTTATGCTTTATCTACAATTATTGTTACGTGATTACTTCTTTTACGAATTTTGTATCCACGACCTTGTGGTGCCGGTCTCATTCTTTTAATAACTCTACCGCCATCAACAAAAATTGTTTTAACAACTAATCCACTATCAGCAGCATTACTTCCTTCGTTTTTTTGCTCCCAATTGTTTATGGCACTTTTTAAAAGTTTTGCCAATGGCAACGCGTTGTGTTGTGGATGATGCTCTAAAATTGCTAATGCTTTTTCAACTTGCATACCACGAATTACGTCTGCTAACAAACGCATTTTGCGAGGTCCAGTTGGGTAATTATTTAATTTAGCTACTGCTTCCATTTTATTGTTTTTCTTATTTTGAAATTTTAGTATTAACTAAAACGAAAAATTATTTTTGTCCTGAATGTCCTTTGAAGTTTCTTGTAGGAGAAAATTCACCTAATTTGTGTCCAACCATAAATTCTGTTACATAAACTGGAATAAATTTATTTCCGTTGTGAACAGCAAATGTGTTACCTACAAAATCTGGGGTAATTGTACTTCTACGACTCCAAGTTTTAATAACTCCTTTTTTTGCTTTACCATCATTCATCCCTAATACTTTTGCTTCTAAATTAGCATCAACATAAGGACCTTTTTTAATTGAACGTGCCATTTTATTGTTTATTTATGATGTAACCTAATTACATCTTGTTTATTATTCCATTTTACTGGAACATTTTAACTTTTAAATTATTTACTTAATTTTTTTCCGTTGCTTCTTTGAATAATGAACTTGTCAGTACCTTTTCCTTTAGTTCTTGTTTTTTCTCCTTTAGCGTACTTACCTGTTCTACTTCTTGGATGACCACCTGAAGATCTACCTTCACCACCACCCATTGGATGGTCAACTGGGTTCATAGCAACACCTCTTACTCTTGGTCTTCTACCTTTCCATCTATTAACACCCGCTTTACCTGCTGTTTCTAGATTGTGATCACCATTACTGGTTACACCTACAGTTGCAAAACAGTTAATTAATACTTTTCTTAATTCACCACTTGGCATTTTTAATACTGCATATTTTTCTTCTTTGTTAGATAGCTGTGCACTAGTACCTGCACTTCTTGCTAACTTTCCACCTTGACCAGGTTGTAACTCAATATTGTGAATTATAGTACCTAAAGGCATATTCTTCATTTGTAATGAATTACCCAATTCTGGAGCCACTGCTTCGCCACTCATTACTTTAGCACCAACTTGTAAACCTTGAGGAGCTAAAATGTATCTTTTTTCGCCATCAGCATACTCTAATAATGCGATGAAAGCAGTTCTATTTGGATCGTACTCAATAGTTAGTACTGTAGCCTCAACATTGTGTTTGTTTCTTTTGAAATCAATAATACGATATTGTTTTCTTGCACCACCACCAATGTATCTCATTGCTCTTCTACCTTGAGCATTACGTCCACCAGTTCTAGAAATACGCTCAGTTAAGCTTTTCTCTGGTTCATTTGTTGTAATTTCTGCATATGCATTACCAATTCTCCATCTAGTACCTGCGGTCATTGGTTTGTATTTCTTTAATGCCATTTTTTTGTTTTTTATATTGAAAATCTAACTTTTTAGATTTTTGATTTTCAATTAATTTGCAATTATTATCAGATTTTGCTTTCTATATTTTACATTGAAAACTCAATGTGTTAGTTTTTATTAAACACCAGCGTATAAATCAATTGTTTCACCTTCTGCCACTGTAACTAAAGCCTTTTTGTAAGAACTTTTTGTGCCTTGTATGTAACCAGCTTTTGTGAAACGGCTTTTATTTTTTGCAGGTGCAACTAAAGTATTTACTCCAGTTACTGTAACACCATAAAAACTTTCTATTGCTTTTTTAATTTCCAATTTATTAGCTTTTTTACCTACTCTAAAAGCATAAGTACGCAATTTAGTTTGTTGCAGGTTAGCCTTTTCGGTTAAAATTGGTTTTATTAAAATTTCTGTCTGTCTCATTTTTATTTATTTAAACTTTAAATGCTTGTTTAAAAAAGCACTCATGTTCTTAGATTATTTATTATTCTGCTACTTCTTCTTCTGCAAATATTTTAGCAGCTCCTTCCGATAATACTAATACGTCAGCATTCATAATATCGTAAGTATTAACATCTGCTAATAATGTGGTTGCAATGTTTGGAATGTTACGTGTACTTAAAAATACATTGTCATTGTAATCAGCTAAAACAAATAAAGATTTTTTTGAACCAATGTTTAGATTACCCATTGCTGTAGCAATTTCTTTTGTTTTAGGAGCAGCAAAGTTCATATCTTCTACTACCAAAATAGCATTTTCTTTTGCTTTGTAGCTAAGTGCAGATATTTTTGCTAAATCTTTTACTTTTCTATTTAACTTAATATCGTAAGCATGTGGTTTAGGACCAAATATTGTACCACCACCTTTGTATAATGGGTTACGAATATTACCTTTACGTGATCCACCAGTTCCTTTTTGTTTGTGTAATTTTCTGCTTGCACCTTGTACTTCAGCACGTGTTTTTACTTTGTGAGTACCTTGGCGTTGAGCACCTAAATATTGCTTAACAGCTAAATAAATTACATGGTCGTTCGGCTCTACACCAAACACCTCTGCAGGTAATTCAACTGTTCTTCCAGTTGCTTTTCCTTGAATATTTAAAACTTCTACTTGCATTTTTTTAATTTGGAATGTTAAAATTTGAAAACCTAAAAGCTAATTTCTTTTGCTTCTATTTCCTTAATTTATTTTTGAACTAATACAATTGATCCGTTGTGACCTGGAACAGAGCCTGTTACAAGAATGTAGTTTTGTTCTGGAAATATTTTTACAACTTTTAAGCCTTTCATTTTTACTCTATCACCTCCCATTCTGCCAGCCATTCTCATGCCTTTGAATACACGTGAAGCGTCAGAAGAGTTACCAATTGAACCTGGAGCTCTTTGACGATCGTGTTGACCATGAGATGCCTCACCAACACCCGAGAAACCATGACGTTTAACAACACCTTGGAATCCTTTTCCTTTTGAAGTACCAACTACCTCAATATCATCACCTTCAGCAAAAATGTCAACAGTAACAGTTTCGCCAATAGCTTTTTGTATTGAATAGTTTCTAAATTCTTTTGTAAATCTTTTTGGAGCTGTGTTAGATTTTGCGAAGTGGTTAATTTCAGATTTTGTGCTGTGCTTTTCTTTTTTATCACCAACAGCTAATTGTAAAGCGTTGTAACCGTCTGTTTCAACAGTTTTAACTTGAGTAACCGTGTTTGGTTGTGCCTCAATAATGGTACAAGCTGTTTGTTTGCCATCGGCACCAAAAATGCTTGTCATACCAATTTTTTTTCCAATAATTCCTTTCATCGTTTGCGGTTTTAAATTGCCCGCGAGGTTTAATAAGGACATACAGATGATGAATATCTATAGTCAATCCTTGTTTGCCAACGACCTTTTCTTTGGTTTTAGGCTTATGGCCTAAGTAGAAGTACCGTTGGTAAACAAACCTCGAAGGGCTTGTTTATATTTAATATCAATTTAATTACTTGAAATATCTAAATTGATGTTATGATTTAAATCAGAGCTCTTTTAATTTTTGTAAAACTTGAGAGTTGATATTTATTTAGAACTTTTTTTTGCTTGTTATCAAGCTTTAATTTCTACTTCAACACCACTTGGTAAATCTAGCTTGCTTAAAGCATCAACTGTTCTAGAACTTGAAGTGTAGATATCTAATAATCTTTTGTGTGTACACAATTGAAATTGTTCTCTACTTTTTTTGTTAACGTGTGGTGAACGTAAAACTGTAAATATTCTTTTACGTGTAGGTAAAGGAATTGGACCTGTAACTACAGCTCCTGTGCTACGAACTGTTTTAACAATTTTGTCGGCAGATTTGTCAACTAAATTGTGGTCGAAGCTTTGTAATTTTATTCTAATTCTTTGTGACATATTCGGTGACCATTTTTTCAAATGGAGTGCAAATGTATGGGTAAGTTTTTTAGTAGAAAAATTATTTTATTGTTTTTTTTGAATTTTGTTAATAAATCGTACATTTTTTTTAGTTACACCCAAATTTTGTCTTTCAATTGGTACAACTTTTTTCATACAAATTATTAAATTTCAGAAGCTATTTATGATTTAATATTTTATTATTTTTTGGTTATTTAAAGGCGAAGCAAAATGCTTATAGTAGGATTTGCAAATTAAAAAAGTCGGAAAAAATCCGACTTTTTTAATTACTTTAAATAACTCTAACTTATTGAATTACAACTTTTTTAACTGTTGTTTCTCCATCTTTTGTTTGAATTTTTAAGCTATAAACACCTTTAGCAATATTACGTACAGGAATAGAAATTATTTCGCCTTTATAAGTATTTGCTTTTCTAAAATTATAGATTAATTTACCGTTCAAGTCGATTAAACTAATTTCTACATTATTGTAATTTTCGTTAGATAAAATATTGGTTTTATCTGTTGAAGGATTAGGGAAAACTTCCCATTTAGTTGTGAATTTCTCAAAACTTACTAAAATTACATTCGAGTAAGTACTTTTTCCATCAATATCTACTTGCTTAATTCTGTAGAAATTTTTACTTGCAGGTGTTTTATCTTCGAAATTATATGTTGCTTCGCCGTTAATAACTTTTGATGCTACTATTCCAATTACATCAAACTTTTTACCATCTGTACTTCTTTCAATTTCATAATGCTTATTGTTTTGCTCGTTAGCTGCCCAGCTAAGTAATGCAATACTACCTTGTTTTGAGCCTTTAAAGTATAACCAATTTACTGGAGCATTAAAAGTAACAGTAAAATCTTGATTACTAACGTTATAAAAAACACTGTTAGTACCCATAACTCTTATTCTAGCCTGGCTAGTAGCAATATTTGGTAGCGTGATAAGCTCACTACCATCGTTGGCAGTTGAAGCAACAATGGTATGTGGGAATGTTAAACCACCATCTGCAGAAAAATCTATTCTTACATTAGGGCTAATATTGTTTGTACCAGCAACAGCCCAAGTTACAGTTTGTTGTGCTCCACCAACATAAAAATTCCAAGGAAAACTAACTGTAAACGGACCTGCAGATGCATCAACAGTTATGGTTGTTTCTGCATAGCAAGACCCTCCCCCACCAGCTCTATTATCTCTTGCAGTGAGTCTCATACGCATAGTTCTTGTTACATCAGGTAATAACTCTCCTTTAGTTGAACTACCACTTAATACATCACTTAGTTTAGGAAAATATCTTATTGGAGATGTACTTGGCACAAATGAACGAAATAAAGGCATTGTTGTTGCCTGTGGACTTCTATCCCAATTTCCAAAAGATGTACCATTATTATTTTGTTCCCAACTATAAGTTAATGCATCACCATTTGCATCAGTTGCACTGCCTGTTAAGAAAAATGGTGTAAGTGCAGGTATAGTGTATGATAAACCAGCATTTACCACAGGTGCTGAATTCCCTGTGGAAGTTGCTACAGGACAAGAACCACCAGTTGATGCATTTACAGTGAAATCATAAATTTCATCTTGACTTTTTCCATGAAAATATGGATCACTATTGCTTTGCAAATCATTATAAGAGCCACAAATTCCTGCATAAGCCATTATTGTTGAACCACTACCAGGTTCAACATTAGCACTTGTGCTACCATTACCACTACAATTCACTGTATTTGCATTAAAGGTGTGATTGCCTCTAAATTGGTGTCCCAATTCGTGTGCTACATAATCTATATCATAGGCATCGCCTTGAGGATTTGGACTACCAGTAATACCTCTAGCTTTACTCGTATTATTACAAACTACCCCAAGCCCAGCTAAACCTCCACCTCCTGTGCTAAATGTGTGGCCAATATCATATCCTGCAGAACCAATATAATTATCTATAACAGATTGACTTTCATTTATTAAAGTTCCTGCATTACTATTACCAGTAAAAGGGTCTGTTGTTGGGCTTGTAAATACGATATTTTCATTGTCAGGTATCAAAGTAAATTCAATTGCAGCTTCTTTTAAATAAACACCATTGCATCTGTTTACTGTAATTACAATTTTAGCTAAAGCACTAGCAATTGTAACGCCCGAACCCCCAACAGCTCTTGCATATTCACCTGTACAAGCTACTGCCAATCTATAAGTTAACTTAGTTGCACCTGCACATTGTGTGTTATTTCTTGCAAGGCTTGTTTGAGGAGTTGCTTCGGGTAAAACTCCTTCAGAAAATTGTTTATCTGATACAAAATCTTTTCTATAATAAGAAATATAATGTTGATTATTTAAGTTGTGGTAAGGATCAATAAAAATATTACCTGTAACAGGGCTGATGATAAAGGCAAAAAAACCATGTTCATTCCAGTCCATCATAATATTAGCAGTTTTATCTGTAACACCCTGACCAGTAAATGATTTTATACTCGAAAATTTTGCTCTTAACCCTGCACTCATAGTATTATTTCCCCAAACCTTAAATTCCGCTGTTTTACCATCGGGCATTGGCAAAAATATTGATGGGGCATTTTGTCTGTTAAAGCCAGGATCGTTTTCATGAGGAATGGTATTTACAAAGGCTTGCATAGCACTAATGTCTAAACTAAGGGTACGATACTTTTGTGGAACAATACCACGTTTTAAATTATCGTTTTTGATAAGACTTTCTTGCTTATCTGTAAAAAAAGTAATTTGTGCATTGGCTGTATTAATGCCAATTAAAATTGCTAAAAACAAGAAAGATGTAATAAATTTTCTCATAAATAATATAATAATCGCCAAAAATATCAATTTCTGTTTATCCAAAAATTAAAATTTACATAAAAAAAGTTGATATACATATTGAGTAATCCATAAAATAAGTACAATTTCGTTGCCAAAAAAAGTTACATGAAAATTGCATTAATTGGATATGGGAAAATGGGAAAGGTAATTGAACAAGTTGCCATCGAAAGAAACCATTCAATTGCATTGATAATTGATATCAATAACCAAGATCAATTTACAAAAGAAAATCTGCAAAACATTGATGTAGCGATTGAATTTACAACACCTCACACAGCTATCGACAATCTTACAAAATGTGCTCAATTTGATATACCAGTTGTTTGTGGCACTACTGGTTGGTATGACAATAAAATAACGATAGAAAACTTGTTTCTTCAAAAAAATGGTAGTCTGTTATACACTAGCAACTTTAGTATTGGTGTAAACTTATTTTTTAAAATTAATGAGTTTGTGGCCAAATTAATGGCTAAACAAGAAGGCTATTCAGTGAATTTGCAAGAAATTCATCATACCCAAAAAAAAGATGCTCCTAGTGGAACTGCATTATCGCTAGCCCATCAAATTTTGCCTTTTTATCCTCATAAAACTAGTATTGAGAATTCAAAAACCAGTAACAACAATGTGCTAAGCATAGAATCATTTAGAGAAGACCCTGCACCAGGAACTCATCATGTATTTTATAATAGTGTAGAAGACACCATACAAATCACACACACTGCACACAACAGAAATGGTTTTGCACTAGGTGCTGTTTTAGCTGCAGAATATATCTATAACAAAAAAGGCATTTTTACCATGCAAGATGTTTTAAGTATCTAAACTCTTAAATACTATATTTTACAAAATTGATAACTTATTTAGAATTTAGTAATTCTACATTTGCATTCTAATACAAAAAAATACATGAAACATTTTTTAGTTACCATCCTTACAATAATATCATCTTGTACTTCAATTTTTGCTCAAGATGCTTCAGAACTGGTAAAAAAAGTAAAAGCTAAGTTAGATAAAGTGAACGATTATGTTGCAGATGGTAAAATGAAAACAAATGTTGCTTTTATAAAAGCCCCTGTTGGCACAATAAAATTATACTACAAAAAACCTAATAAACTAAAACTTATCAAACAAAAAGGTATAGCTGTAATGCCAAAAGGTGGACTTACATTTAATGCTGCCACAATTTTTGGATTTGATAATTTTACTTCAATTTATGCAGGCGAGCAAGTTGTTAGTGGCGTAAAAACTAAAATTGTTCGACTATTGCCCAACGATTTAAACAGTGATTTAGTTCAAAGTGTTTTGTACATTGATGAAGCCAATTTGTTAATTAAAAAGTCGCAAACTGTTACTAGAGAAAATGGAAGTTTTGAAACTGAAATGTTTTATGGAACTCAAGCTAGCAATGGATTACCCGATAAAATGATACTTAGTTTTGACCTCAAAGAATATAAAATGCCTAGAGGTTTAACCCTTGAATTTGAGGACAATTTAACCAAAGAAGAAAAAGAGAAACTTAAAGTAAAAAAAGGTAAACTAGAAATCTCCTATTTCAATTATATCATAAACAAAGGCGTTGATGATGCAATATTCAAATAAAATCGATGTAACTCAATATTTATAGTAGTTTTCCCTACTTTTGCAGCCCCATTTAAAAAACATGGGGTTTTTTATGATTTTATTTAATAAACAATTAAATGCAGAAGCACAGGATGCTGCTGGCTCAACTGAAGAAGTTGTGGCTCAAGAAGCAGTTGCTGCAATACCAAATGTACCTGTGGTTGAAGAAGTTGTTACAGCTCATGACGATTTTGACTGGAGCGTAGACAAAAGAAACGTAAGCCATTACAAAGCTGAAGAAAAAGCTAAGTATGATACAGTTTACGAAGGTACTTTTTCAAAAATCGAAGATGGTGAAATGTTAAACGGTGAAATCGTTGCATTAACATCTACCGACGCTGTTGTAAACATTGGATTCAAAAGTGATGGATTAGTATCACTTAACGAATTTAGAGACGTACAAGGTGTTAAAATTGGCGACATCGTTGAAGTACTAGTTGTTGAAAAAGAAGACAGAAACGGTAATTTACATTTAAGCCGTAAACAAGCAAGAACAGTTCGTGCTTGGGAAAGAATCCAACAAATTCACAAAACAGGTGAAGTGGTTACAGGTTATGTTACCAGCAAAACTAAAGGTGGTTTAATTGTTGATGTATTTGGTATGGAAACTTTCTTACCAGGTTCTCAAATTGATGTTAAACCAGTTACCGATTACGATCAATTTGTAGGAAAAACTATGGAGTTTAAAGTAGTTAAAATAAATGAAACTATTAAAAATGCCGTAGTAAGCCATAAAGCATTAATTGAAAGCGATATCGAAGCTCAACGTGCTGAAATTATGGGTAAACTAGAAAAAGGTCAAGTACTAGAAGGTATTGTTAAAAACATCACTGATTTTGGTGCATTTATGGATCTTGGTGGTTTAGATGGTTTATTATATATCACAGATATAAGCTGGGGCAGAATTAACCACCCAAGTGAGGTGTTGAAAATGGATCAAAAATTACAAGTTGTTG
>JBMLOR010000269.1:0-29496 GCA_049242865.1 Chitinophagaceae bacterium
AGAGCAGTTCTAATATCATTAAAAGTTTGAGAATGTGCATCAAAAATTGAAAGTTGCATTTTGGGTAATGACATTTTTGTTGAAATATTTTTATTGGGCAATGATTGCTTTAACTTATCAACCCCAACTAGAGTTTCATGAGTAGATGCATCTTTATACTCCTCTTGTTCACTATTTCTTGTTTCTAATATTTTCAGTATTTCATTAGCCCTATCAATCAAAGTTTTGGGCATACCAGCCATTTTTGCAACATGTATACCAAAGCTGTGTGTGCTTCCTCCGGGTGCTAATTTTCTTAAAAAAATTACTTTATTACCAATTTCTTTATTGGTAATATGATAGTTTTTAATCCCTTGAAACTGATTTTCGAGTTCATTAATTTCGTGGTAATGTGTTGCAAATAAGGTTTTTGGTTTTGATGGAGATTGGTTTAAAAACTCTACAATACTCCAAGCTATACTTATTCCATCGTAAGTACTTGTTCCTCGTCCAATTTCATCGAGTAATACCAAACTTCTTGGAGAAATATTATTAATAATGCTAGCTGTTTCGTTCATTTCAACCATAAAAGTACTTTCGCCACCACTCATATTATCACTTGCCCCAACACGAGTAAAAATTTTATCGGTTAACGGAATTAATGCTTTAGTACAAGGCACAAAACTTCCCATGTGTGCCATGATGGTAATTAAAGCAGTTTGCCTAAGAATGGCACTTTTACCACTCATGTTTGGACCAGTAAGAATTATTATTTGCTGTTCGTTGTTATCTAAAAAAATATCGTTCGTAATGTATGATTCACCAATGGGTAAGTTTTTTTCAATAACAGGATGCCTGCTATCACTTAGTTGCAGTTGAAAATCTTGATGAATGGTAGGTTTGGTATAACTGTTTTTAACTGCATTTTCTGCAAAACAAATTAAACAATCAATAACAGCAACTACGTTACCATTTACTTGTAAGGCAGCTATATAATCTTGCAATTCAATAACTAGTTGATTAAACAATTGCTGTTCAATAGCAATAATTTTGTCTTCGGCTCCAATAATTTTTTCTTCATATTCTTTTAGTTCTGGCGTAATGTATCGTTCTGCATTGGCAAGGGTTTGCTTACGAATCCAAGTATCAGGAACTTTAGATTTATGAATGTTGGTAACTTCTAAAAAATAACCAAATACATTGTTGAAACTAATTTTTAACGATGAAATTCCTGTTGCTTCGGCTTCGCGTTGTTGAATGTTTAATAAATATTCTTTACCACCCGAGGCTATTTTTCGCAAATCATCCAACTCACTATGTACACCCTGCTTTATACAATTACCTTTACTAGAAGTTATTGGAGGAAGTTCTTCTAACTGTTCAACAATTTTATTGGCAATTAATGAGCAGGTATTTAAGTTGTTTCCCAACCTTTTTAAATAATCGTTACTGCAATTTTCACAAGCATTTTTTACCAAATCAATTTGTTGTAAACCTTTGGCTAGCTGCACAACCTCACGTGGGTTAATTTTTTTCATTGGTATTTTACTTACCAATCTTTCAACATCGCCAATATGTTTTATGGCAGTAATTAGTTTTTGTTTTAAATCAACTTCCTTAATTAAATATTCAACAGTGTTTAATCGTTCATTTATTTTTACTTCATCTTTCAAAGGCAATACCAACCAACGTTTCAACAACCTAGCACCCATTGGGTTAATGGTATTATCTAACACTTTTAAAAGAGAAAGTCCATCGCCCGAAGAAGGTTGTAAAATTTCTAAGTTACGAATGGTAAATCTATCCATCCATAAAAAATCATCTTGCTCAATTCTTTGAATAGTGGTTAAATGTTGTATATGTGGATGTTCAGTTTCTTTAAGATAATGTAAAACTGCACCTGCTGCAACTATAGATAAACTTTGATTTTCGATTCCAAAACCTTTCAATGAATGGGTTTGAAAATGCTTTAATAACATTTCTGTTGCAAAAGCCACATCAAAAATCCAAGCATCTAAAGTGTAGGTATAAAATTTTACCCCAAACCATTCTTTAAACTGCTTTTGAAAATTACGCTGAAAAATTACTTCGGCTGGTTTTAAACTTTGTAATAATTTATCGATATACTCTATGCTACCTTGAGCAACAAAAAATTCTCCTGTACTTATGTCTAAAAAAGCAGCACCAACTTGATTTTCTGTAATATGAATGGCTGCTAAAAAATTGTTTGTACTGTTATCAAGTAATTTATCGTTGGTGGCTACACCTGGAGTAACCAATTCTGTTACTCCACGTTTTACAATTCCTTTAGCCTGCTTTGGATCTTCGAGTTGATCACAAATGGCTACTCTATAACCTGCTTTTACCAATTTGTGCAAGTAAGTATCAAGTGCATGATGAGGAAAACCTGCTAACTCGTTACTATTATCAATGCCATTATTACGCTTGGTAAGTGTGATACCAAGCACAGCAGATGCTTTTACAGCATCTTCACCAAAAGTTTCATAAAAATCACCAACACGAAACAACAAAATAGCATCGGGATATTTTTGTTTTATTGCTTTGTGTTGCTGCATTAAAGGGGTTTCAGAAGCAGCTTTTGCCATAAGGGCAAATATATTTGTTAAAGCAATTAGCTTGTGTTTAGGTTGAAAACTATGCTTATATTACTTTAGTTGGCCTGCACTCCAATCTATAGCATACCTTGATTTGTAGAGTTTTATTCTGAGTTCGATAGTTTTTTGCAACATTTCTAAAGCTTTGTTTTCTCTACTGTTTACTAAAAACAAACTACTTTCTCCGTTATTAAATCTTAACAACTCACTTCTATATAAACTATTGTAGTTATTAAATGTTGCATTGGCAATGTTTACTTGGTTTTGAAGCTGAACAAATTCGTTGAAGTAGTTTCTGATTTTATTTTCTACTTCCCATTTTTTTTGAGATAATTGTAGTGATGTTTCTGCAATTTTAATTTTTGCTTTTTGCACATCGCCTCTTGCTTCTCTTAAAAAGATGGGTATTTTAAAATCAATGCCCCATTTATAATTATTCTGAAGAAAATTTCCATCTAAACCATTAAAAGCCCAATAATCTTTGTTTAGTAAATTAGCTTTTGCATTAAGCGTTGGAAGCAAACTTTGTTGCTTTAATTTTCTTTCAACTTCCAAAGCATCTAATTTAAAGTTGTACTCGTTAATGTTAGGGTTTTGATTTAATCCTTTACCTAAAAAATCTTCAAGTGTATTTGCAGCAATGGGATTATTTAATAAAAAAGCATCTGGTATAGTGTTATTGGGTAGCAAATAGCTGCTATCGTTATCGAGCCATAAAAAAGTATTTATTTCTAGTGCAGCAGTGGTAAGTTTTACTAAAGCATCGGTTTGTAATAACTGAAAGTTTTGAAGTTGTGTAAATGCCTCTAAGGTATCCATTACACTTCTATCACCATTAGCATTTGCCAAACGAATTAATCTAATTCTATCGCTACTAATTTTTACATAATTGCTAAAAATATTATACAGCTGATAAGCACCTGCCCAATTACCATAGCTTACATAGGCATCAAACAATAAATCATTGAGCATTCTTAAACGTTCTTGCTCGCTTTGGTTTCTATAAATTTTTGCTTGCTGCAAAGCTGCTCTTCGTTTATCTAATAATAAACCCTTTGCAAGAGGCAACTCAAAACCAAAATAACTGGTATTTCCACTGCTAAATTCACTATTTAAAAAAGAGCCACCATTGCTTTCAACACCAGTTTTTATGTCGCCAACTGGCAAAGGAATTTTAATTTCTGGATTGGTGTAGAAATAATAATTTTTACCATCGAAAGTTTTTCTACTAGCATCGAAACTAACTGTTGGATCAAAAGCACCTTTTGCTCCAAGCAACTCTGCTTTTGCCTTATCTACTTGCAAATTAGCTTGCTTTGCAAGCGGATGGTATAATTTAATTTGAGTAATAAAAGCATCTAAATCTAACACTTTTTCCTTGGCATTTTGAGCCATTGTGCTAGAGAAAAAAAACAGGTATAATATGCTTAAGCAATACTTCATGAATTTAATAGGCTGTGTAATAATTTAAAAACTTACTTTTTATCTTTAGTTGTTTCGCTAGTTTTTGGCTTAGCATTGGGTTTGTAATATTCTGGTGGAAATCCGTTTATGTTTCTCCAAAGTTCATAACCAACCATAACATCTTTAAGCAATGCTATACCTTGTGCACCTCCACCAATTTTAAGATTTTGGGGCCATTTTTTTTCTTTTGGATCTGGATCTTCGGCTACTAGAATTCTAAATTTTCCATTGTCGCTAATATTGGTTTCTACCGCAGTAATTACACCTCCAAAAGTTCCATAACTGGCTTGTGGCCATCCACTAAATACAATTACAGGAAAGCCATCAAAAATAAAACGTACTTTTTCGCCAATACCAATAAGTGGTAAATCCATAGGTTCTACAAAAAGTTCAACGGCACGTTGTACATTTTTGGGTACAATTTCTACAATCATTTCACCTTCTTTCAAAAACTCTCCAATACCAGCTTTTTTTG
Organism: Chitinophagaceae bacterium; assembly: GCA_049242865.1. Taxonomy (GTDB): domain Bacteria; phylum Bacteroidota; class Bacteroidia; order Chitinophagales; family Chitinophagaceae; genus CAIVPM01. The sequence goes on from JBMLOR010000269.1 coordinate 4,534, forward strand.
CTTTTACAATTTGCCCACCTTGAGGTGCAATGATGTAATATAATTTGTTTCGAATATCGTAGTTTGCATAAACGTTTTCGAGCTTTGCAATATCTGCTTCTGCAGTGGCAACATTTGATAAGGAAGCAAATTTATCGCCCTCAGCCTTTGACGATTTATCGATATACTCTTGAATGGCACTATTTTGCTCAATTCTTAAACCAATAAGTTCTTGTTTATTTTGTGCATACTTATTTTCGGTGCTAATTTTTTTTGCAAATCCATTTTGATAATTTACCCTTCTTTTTTCTAATTCTAATAAATTAATCACACCGCTATCGTACATCAATTTACCTGCATCAAGTTGGCGTTTATAAATGGCTAGTTCATTGGTTACAGCAATTACATCGTTGCTATCGCTAGCTACTTTAAGGCGTTGTTGCAAAATTTTGTTTTCGAGTGAAGCAAGCTTTAGTTCTCGAGATTGATTTAATGCTCCAATTTGCACATCAGCTGTTTTTGCTTTGCCTTCATACCCTTTTTGCGAAAGTTTTTTTGCATTAATTTGTTGTTGGGTACGTTTTAGCAAATCGGTATCAAAATAATCAACTTTAACCTCACCCAACTGCATAATGGTATCGCCTGCTTTTACCATATCGCCTTCTCGTACATACCATTTTATAACCTTACCTGCTAAAACTGTGTTTACTTCTTGTGGTCTATCCTCTTGTTTAAGTGTTGTTACTGCACCTTTGGCTCTTATGTTTTGTGTCCAAGGTAAAAACATGGTTACCACTGCAAGCAAAAGAATGGCATAGGTCCAACGTTTTACACTACTTTGTTTATTAACTCTATAAATTTTTTTGTAAGAGTTTAACGTTGTGGTGTCAAAATTTTCGTCGATATTATCTGTTATGTAAGTCGTTTCTTTCATATTAAAATGTTACGAGCAAAATCTAGTTTATTTAACTATTCTTCCTTTTTCTAATTTATAAACAGCATCACACTGGCTTTGAATGTTTTCATCGTTAGATGTAATAATGATGGTGCTTTGCTTTTTTTCTTCTTTTAGATACTCCATTAAGTTTATTCTTTCTTGTGGATCAAGGTTACTAAATGGGCTTTCTAACAATAACAATCTTTTTTTGCCAATTAATGCACGTACTAATAAAATTTCTTGTCTAATACCAGCTGAAAGTCTTTTTCCTAGTGGGTCAATCATAGCATCATAGCCTTGTTTATACCCTTGAATAAACTCTTTCAATCCTAATTTTTCTGCCATTGCAGTAACCTCATTGATATGAACATTTGGATTTCCCAAGGTGAGATTTTCGAGCAAAGTGCCGTTGAATATATCTTGCTGACTGATTAAAACGCCGATTTGTGAGCGAAAGTTACGCAAATGATAATTTTGTATAGGTACATTATCTACTAATACATTACCCTCATAATTGGTATAGGCTCCTGTAATTAATCTCAGTAATGATGATTTTCCACTTCCTGAATTACCACTAATACAAACCAATTGGCCAGCATAAATGCGTAGATTTAATCGATTTAAAACCAATTCATCATCATAACTAAAATTCACATCGTTAAACTCAATTTCAACACCTTTATTTATAACTGGCAAATCCAAACTACCATTTATTTCAATTTCACTATCTAAAACTTTACTAATTTTTTGAATAGAAGTTAGTGTATCATAAATTTTATCTAATGTGGTTATTAGCTTTTCAACACTTGCAATTATGGCTAATATTACAATATCGGCAGCTATAAATTGCCCAACATTTATTTCATTATCTACTAATAAAATTACACCAACAATTAGCATTGCAGCTGTAATTACAATTTTAAATATGATTAAGCTCCAATACTGAACCAGTAATATTTTGAAGTGCTCAGTTCTTGCCCCTAAATATTCTGTTACTAATTTGTCGGTTTTACTAATGTGTAATTTGGTGTTTTTACTAAATTTAAAATTCTGAATCACCCTTGCCATTTCTTGCAACCAAGCTGCAATTTGGTATTTATAATCGCTTGCTCTCATGCTTGTTTCTAAGCCTTGAGAAGATGTAAATCTTACAATTACAACTACTATAACAACTAATAACAAACCAAATCCAATAAAAATAGGATGATAAAATGTAAGTAGCAATAAACCAAAACATATTTGTATCAACGCTGTAGGCACATCTAACAAAAGCTTATCAATACTTTTTGTAAGGGATGGAACATCAAAATATCTATTAAATAATTCTGGGAGATAATATTTATCTAATTTACCAATATTTAATTTTGGAATTTTGTCTGCAAATTCTAACGTGTATCGAGTAAAAATTTTTTGCTTTACTTTTTCTATAACTTGCATTTGCCTTACTTGCACCAATCCATTAAAAAACACGCCTACAAGAACAATTACAACTAAAATTACAATTGAAGTAGAAATACTACCTGCAAGTACAAAACTTACAATACTTTGTATACCAAGAGGTAGAACTAATGCAATTAAACCATTTAAAATGGCGAAAAAATAGATGGATGAAACATCTTTTTTATCAAGTTGAAGTATTTTCAACAACTTACTTGTTGCTTTAAAAAGGTTATTTGAGGTTTGTTGTGCCATTAATTAATAGTATTCAAAAAACATTTAACAAATTAATTGAAATATGGTTGCAAATAACATAAGTTTATTGAAAATAGCTTTGCCAATTTTTTGTTAAAGATTATAAAAAAAAGATCTCACAAAAAAGGCAACTCTAATGAATTGCCTTTTGAAAATATTGTTTATTCTTTGATGCCAAACACAGGTAATTGTAACTCATGGATCAGTTTATTTAAACTTGATACTTCGTTTTTAAGAACACTATCAAAAGTATTTATTTGCTGATCTACTAAGTTTTTAAGTACATCGTACACTTCTTTAATTTGTTTGTTGTTATTACCTCGACCAGTGCTTGCTTGATTGTACAAACCACTTAATTTGTCATCTAATCTTATAGGATAATTAAGTACATCTTGACTGCTTTTAGCTTTTGTTTGGTGCAAAGCTTCTTCAACAGTTGTAATTTTTTTAACAATACTATCTACCAAATTAGTTACATTTTTTGGCATATTTTTTCCTAATAGGCTTTTGTATTGACTTAGTTGGTTTCTTAAGGTTTTTATTTTATCGAGATGAAGGATTACACTACTAAAAGTATTACCAATACTTATTTGCATAGCTAATTGGTTTTCGTATTCTTGTTGACTTACATTGTATTGCGGTTCTGCCAAAATGCTAAAATTAACGGCAACACTATCTTTATCTAATTTTACTATTGCAGTATAATTTCCTGGTGCTGCTATTGGAGCATCTAAGTTTCCGTTCCATACAATTAATCCATCAGGAATTTTTTCTGCTGCTTTATACTTTAAATCCCAGTTAAACAAATTCATACCCGCATTCCAATCTAATTTACTAGACTCGTTAGCATTACTATAAGTTTTTATTAAGTTGTTTTTGCTATCAAAAATACTTACACTATAGCTGCTACTATCTTTAACTTGTTTGGCAAATACAGGTATTGTAATGCCATTTGCAGGGTTGGCACCAACATTATTTTTTGGCCCTCTAAAGTTTCTTACATCAATCATTCTATAAGCAGGTGCTGGATTAAATGCATGTAAACTTTTATTTAAAACTGATGTATTATATTGCTGCAACACACTTAAGTCATCAACAATATATATGCTTCTACCTTGAGTACCTACTATTAAATCGTTGTTTTTAATAGTTAAATCTGTGATGGGCACCATTGGCAAATTTTGTTGGAAAGGTTGCCAATTTTGTCCATCATCAAAACTTATGTACATGCCATACTCTGTGCCAGCATATAATAATCCTTCACGTTTTTTATCAGCCCTAATTGCTCTTGTAAAATGTAAGTTATTTATACCGGCATCAATTTTTTTCCAAGTTGTTCCATAATCTTCAGTTTTATATAAAAAAGGTGAAAAATCATCTAATTTATATCTTGTGCCAGCAAAATAGGCAGTTCCTTTTTTAAAATTACTTATGTCTACACAGTTCCACATAATATTTGAAGGAATGTTTTTGGGTGTTACATTTTCCCAAGTTTTACCACCATCTTTACTAATATTAATTAAGCCATCATCGCTACCTGTCCATAAAACATCTTTTTCTAGTTCACTTTCAGCAGCAGTAAAAATGGTACAATAGTATTCTACACCTGTGTTATCTTTAGTAATACTTCCTCCACTTGCAGCTTGTTTTGATTTATCGTTTGTAGTTAAATCAGGACTAATTTTTTCCCAAGTTTTACCTTCGTTTTCGGTTACAAATAAATGATTTCCGGCAGCGTATAATTTTTTAGGATTGTGTGGAGAGAAAAAGATAGGATAGTTCCATTGAAACCTGTATTTCTGCACATCTGCACCTGCACCAATACCATCATCAGGCCACACATTTATAAGCCTTTCTTCACCTGTTTTATGATCATATCTTGCCAAATAGCCCATATAACTGCCGCCATAAGTAATATCAGGATTTAAAGGGTCGGCAACCACATAACCACTTTCGCCACCTGCAGCAGCTTCAAAATCGTCAGATGTAATAGCTCCATTATAGCTTCTGCTTCTTATTCTAAAAGCACTATTATCTTGTTGACCACCCAATATTCTATATGGGAAACTATTATCAGTGCTTACTCTATACACTTGCACAGTTGGTTGATTATAATAAGTACTCCAATTATTTCCTCCATCAAAACTTACTTGAGCACCACCATCGTCTGCAACTATCATTCTTTGAGGATTTTCTGGGTCTATCCAAAGATCATGATGATCGCCATGAGGTGTTGCTATGCTTTTAAAGGTTTTACCACCATCAACACTTTTCATGAAATTTACATTTGGGCAGTATACTACGTTTTCATTTTTAGGATCAACAAAAACTTTACTATAATACCACGCTCTTTGCCTAATATTATTATCTGAACAAGTAAGGCTAAAGGTTTTACCACCATCGTTGCTTACAAACAAGCCTCCTTTTTCGTTTTCAATAAGTGTATAAATTTTATCAGTATTGCTTGGTGCAATTGCTACACCAACTATACCCCAAGTACCTTTTGGAAGCCCTTTTGCAGCAGATATATTTTGCCAAGTTTCCCCTCCGTCAATACTTTTATATAAACCACTTCCATCGCCACCACTTTCCATGCTATAAGGAGTTCTTATTACACGCCACAAGCCTGCAAATAAAACATTAGGATTTTCAGGATCTTGAACCAAATCACTACAACCGGTTTGATTATTTATAAATAAAACTTGTTTCCAAGTTTTGCCACCATCGATAGTTTTATAAATTCCTCGTTCATTATTTGGCCCAAATAAATGACCCATTGCTGCAACTACAACAACATCTGGATTTGTTGGGTGAATTACTATTTTAATTATGTGCCTAGCATCTTTAAGCCCAATGTTATTCCAAGATTTACCGCCATCTACGCTCTTCCACATACCTTGCAAACCTTCACTTACATTACCCCTCATGGTATGCTCACCCTCACCAACATATAAAATACTTTCATTACTAGGTGCAACAGCAACAGCACCTATACTACTTCCAAAATACTTATCACTTATACTTTTCCAATTACTTCCCCCATCCATTGTTTTAAATACACCACCACCTGTGGCACCAAAATAAAACGTGTTTTTATTTTTTAAACTTCCTGCAACTGCTGCACTTCTACCCCCTCTAAAAGGACCAATTAACCTGTATTGTACTGTTGATACTAAAGTAGAATCTAAGGTTGAAGGTTTTTCGGGAGGTGAATTTTTAGTAACTTTTTTTTGAGCGAACAAAAATCCAACTAAAAAAAATTGAATAAATAGGATGGAAAACTTTCTCATGATGACATTTTAAAGTGGGAAAGTAGGGAGAATTACAATACAGCATTGTAATTTTTATTAAATATAATTTTGAGCTAATTTTTAGTAACTGAAAAAATATAAATCTGTTTAAAAAACAATTGTAATTCTATAAAAAAAGAAGCTGCCAAAAGGCAGCTTCTTTTAACAAATTTAAGAATACAACTATTGTTTTATTACTTTATAGTGTTGCACCTTTTCTCCTGCTTTTATTACAAATGTGTATAAGCCAGCAGGTTGATTTACTAATACTTTTTGAATACTAGATTTTACAACTGCAAAGCTTCCTTTGTATACTGCTAGTCTACTACCTTTTGCAGTAATAACCTCAACAGACAATTGCTCATCTAAGCGAATATTATTAGCAATTAATTCTACATTGTTAACTACAGGATTTGGAACTATTTGTACCAATTGTTTGATACTTGAAGGATTAATTACCACCACTTTACTAAAACTAGTTTTACCATTTTTATCTTCTTGTAGTAAACGATAGTAAGAAATTTTTCCTGTGTAATCATCATTAAAACTATAAACAGCAGCAGCGTTATTACTTGCTGCTACGTAACCAATTTGTTTGAAATTAGTTCCGTCTTCACTTTTTTGAACATAAAATCCTTTGTTGTTAACTTCATTAGCAGTTTCCCAGTTTAATACTACTTTTTGCTCAACAATTCTACCTGAAAAACTTACCCAAGTTACTGGTAAAATAGTGTTATCACTTACTACAGTAAATGTGCTAAAACTAGTAATGCCTGCTGCACTTAAGTTATATGGATTTGAACCACCTGCTACTGTGTTGTTATTTATTGGAGCCCATCCTAAGCCACCATTTTCATTTTTTGCAACTCTACAACTATTTCTGTTAAATGTAGCACCCTCATCGGCTGCATTCCAATTAAATGTTGCAGAAACATTTAAACCTGAAGTTGCCGAACTTCTAATATCCCAAGTTTTATTTAACCTACCAGTGCTACTAACTGTTGAACCTGTTAAACCATTAGTTAATACATTATCAAAACAACGAACACTAAACGTACTGTTGCTGCTACTTGAAGTATTATTAATTGTAACTGGTGAATAATTTGCATTTCCAACAGGGAAAATAAAACTTTCTGAGCCTAATAACTTAGTAACAAAACCTGTTGCAGAGTTAGCATTAGTAGTTCTAATATAACTTGTTGTTGATGCACCAGAATATGTATTTACATTTAAGGCATTATTGTTAATAGTAATTAATCCATTGGTAAATGTTAAGTTACCAGTTACAGTTACATCAATTCCACTGATATTAAATCCATTAGGGTTATTTACTTCTAAGTTGCTTACACTTAAGTTGGCAGTTCCACCAATTGATTGACCTGCAAGTGTGCCACCCATGCTTAGCGTTCCAGCCCCAACAATATTTCCTCCATTACTACTCACTATACCCTTTACAATTAGTTTAACACCATTACCAATTTGTGGTGCTGCTCCTTCTTTTAAGCTAAGATTTTGAATGGTCATTGTTGCATTAGCATTAAATATTGGTTGTGGGTTAGACAATCCACTAACTATAGTTGTAGTACTATCTGTAGGGAAAATACCTTCTTCCCAGTTTCCACAATCACTAACATTGCTTGTACCTTTATTACCTGTCCAAATTGCAACTTTAGTTCTTACACTATTAGCTTCATCTCTTGTATTTACAACAGCAGGTGCAGTGTACGTTGCTTTTATCCAAGCTTTTTGGCGAGCAGTTGTATTGTTAGCTTGTCTTATTTTAATTGTTCTCCAACCTGTTCCACTAACAACAAACACAGCACTACCATTACTAGGTAATTGAGCTGTACTTCCCATTCCATTTAAATCTTCTAACATTACAATACATTGTGAAGCAGCATTTTCTAGTAATACATTTATAGTAACAGTTGTTCCGTTTTGTACAAATATTTTACCAGCTACTCTTTGATTAGTACTATTGGCTGGCAAATGACCACCCTGTCCTAAACTAGCACAATGACTATCGCCCAAATCGTCGGCCATTTCCCATTCTTGAGTAGTTGAAGTAGCTCTTGGCTGGGTATAATTATTTAAAACATTGTATAAATCTTGAACAGTTGCAGGAGTTCCGCCACCAGGATATGGAGCCCAAATGCTATAACCATGGCCAAAAGCATTAGTTATAAAGTGACCATTAGGAGCTGTAGCAACATGAAATCTTCTATCTGGTTGAATTGTTCTACCTGTAACGCCATGTGCTCCACTATAATCATATAATACAGTTCCTGGTGTCCAAGCATTATTAACTGTTACCCAAACTTGTTGGTCTGTTGTGTTATTGTTGGTGAACATGTATGCATCGGTTACCCCAATTAATGCTTTTCCTGTTCTTTCAAAAACTATATGATCTTGGCTGCTTCCATTGCTAAAAAATGGAGCATTTGCACCACCTTGTGCAGTTGGAACACCATAATCACCATCTTTAAAATTCAAAGCTTGATGTGCTTTCATAATATTAGCCACATCGCCTCTTAAAGGTAAATCAGTTTCGTTGGTTGGCAAATGTGTCCAACGTTTGTTTTGAGAAAAGATATCAAAAACATCCTCAATATAAAAACACGGATTGCCATCAATTGCTGCAATAATGGCATTAGCAGCAGCAAATCTTGGTTCGCGTGGGTCAATGTGTTTACCATTACCACCAAGCTCTTGACTTTCATCCCAACCAGCACTATTTCCAAGATTAGCTAGGTAATTTCCTGTGGTTGTATATCGTGGTCTGTAAGTATCATGACTATTTACAAAAGGAATAGTTTTATGAACTCTTATTCCTCCTGGATAATCTTGATAGCGAAAAGCTTCAGTTTGTTGCATGCCCGGAATTTGAGCCATATCAAAATTTCCGCCTCCTAATACCATTGGATAAATAGCACCATTATTACCTGTGCTACCATAAGCCCTCAATCCAAAATCAAAACCTCCAGCTAATTGTTCATTTGTTGGAGCTCCGGTGCCAGGTGTGCCTGTATGAATCATTTGACTTGCATAATAATCTACATCACCTCTTGTTCCTACCCATTCTCCAATATTAAGCATGGTTGGCCCTCCATTTAAGCCTGCTCCTAATCCATATTTTGTATAGTAGCTTGCAGTTCTTTGTAAATCAAAACCAAAATGTTTTACAGCATCCCAACGCCAGCCATCGCAGCCTGTTTGTTTTTTATACCAACCTAACCAATCTCTTGCGTTATCAAACATGTACCAATTGGGTTGAACTGGATTAAAATAATCACGAGTTACACCACTTATGGTAACACTTCCACTTGTTGGAATATTTGTACTACGACCAATACTATTTTGTTCGTAAGCCATATCTGGACCAAAATAAACAGAGTTTATTTCGTTGGTATTTACAGCTGGGTTGTTTGGATTTGGATAAAAGTTTTGAATGTTTTTACTCCATCTACCACTACGTGTCCAATAATCAGCTGCACTAGTATCTAAGTGTGGAGTTGCGTAAGAAACGTATCTAAAATTTTTAAAATAATTGGTGCTACCGTCGTTCCATGGTTGTGAAGTAGTTGTAAAATCTCTGCCGCCTGCACCACCTCTATTTCCTGCACCTGAAGAATGGTTTAAAACTGCATCTTGAATTACTTCAATACCATTGGCATGAAGTACAGCAATCATTCGCAACAATTCATCTTTAGTACCACTACGAGTACGAACTGTGTCGCTTGCTGTTTCACCTTTTTGATATTTATCGCCCAAATCGTATTGGTCGAAAGGAGAATAACCTACAGACCCTGGACCATCATTTTTATAGTTTGGTGGAATCCAAACTGCATCAACACCCAAAGCTTTTAAACGTGGGGCAAGTTCTGTAATATAATCAGCCCATTTAAATCTGAAATTATTGTTCCAATAATCCCACCAAAAAGCTTGGAAAATTACTTTTTTTACTCTTGTTTGTGCATTAGCTTGGTTTACTTGTAAACAAAAAATAAGCACCAAAATAAAACAAACGCTTTTAGTATACTTTTTTAACATACGGCAACACTTTTAAAATTGTGTATGTAAAAGTAGTAAAGTGTAAAATATACACAAATTAAAATTTAGTAGTTTATCACAAAATGCTCCTTTTGCTTAAAGTTTTTCCCAAAAAAAACAATCCCAATATAAAACAGGTCAATTGTAATGCAATTTGTTGCTTTGTTTTTAACATAATCCCAAGCTTGCTCCATTTCTTTACTCCAATAAATGTCATCAAAAATGAGAACTGCGTTTTCAGTTAAATGTGGCAACAACTGCTCAAAGTAGTTTACTGTTGGCTGAAATTGGTGATTTCCATCTAAATAAACAAAGTCGATTTTAGGGTTATTACTTAAAAAATTTGGCAATGTATCGTCGAAATTTCCAACAATTACTTGTATATTGTTTAAATTTTTTTTGCTAAAAAATGCTGAAGCTTCAGCTGCAATTGTTGGAGCTCCCTCCATTGTTGTAATTTTAGCTTTATTATTTGCAGTAGCCAAATACGCTGTTGTAATACCCAAGCAAGTTCCTAACTCTACAATATTTTCATAACCATAGTAGTTTATTATTTTAAATAGTAAAGTGCTATACTTTTTTGGTTTAAGACTAGCATTGGCTATTTTGCTAATTTTTCTTGTTTTTGTAAGCGACAAACGAGAGCCCGCTCCAAAATCTATCACTTCAATACAATCATGATTTTTTAATAAACTTTGACGTTGCTTTTCAATAAAATCAAAAGCATAAAAATTACGATCATCGTTTAAAACTTCGGTAACAAACCTAAATACAAATGGAGAATGTATTCCATGACCTTTGCCATTGGAGGCTTTTAGCTTGTAATTGAGATACTTAAATGCTAATACCGGCAAAGAATGCATGCTTTATTTTTTAGGCAAATAAACACATAACCCTCATTTGAGGGATTATTTTTCGTTGTTTTTTTGAAGTTTAGAAAATTTATATTATAAATTTGTATTCTCCTTATACAAACAAACACCTGTTTTGTAATATCAACAATATATTTTTTGTGGTATTTAAAATTTTTGCTAAAAAAAATCGTTATAGCTTTAGTATATAACATACTAAACTGTATTAAATATTAAAAAAAATAAACACACATGAAAAAGTTGTTGATTTTAGCAGCCACTGCATTATCCTTAGAAGCGTTTGCACAATCAAGCATTTCACAGGTGGGTACTTACCAAGGAACAACCAAAAAAAAGAAATATACCACTAAAAGAACTTACTCAAGATTAGGTTCAAAAGCTTTTGTTCCTGTGCAAAGACCACCAGCAAGAAATGTTGTTTATCAATATTTAGATACAACTTTCCCTAACAGCGACAATAAATTTCCTATCACTGGCAATGCAGGAATTGGAACAAATAGCCCACAAAATGCTTTAGAAATAATGCGTTTGGCTCAAGACGGAAGATATAAAAACTTCCTTTTACAGCTTACAAACGTTTACACCCCAAGAGGCTTAAACGAACCAACAATTATGTTTAGCAATGGTGACTTAGATTTTAAAAATTCTAGTTATTGGACAGTTGGTGCAAAAGTTGCTGGAAACGAAATTGACAAAGACCCTGTAGCATTTAAAATTGGATTTAAAGCTCCCGGCTCGATAGATGAACAAGAACTCTTTGCCATTGATTCATACATGGGTAGAGTAAGAATAGGAAATGTAACTACTAGCCACGATGGCTATAAACTTTATGTAGAAGAAGGAATTTTGACTGAAAAAGTAAAAGTTGCTATAAAAAATAGCGAAGATTGGTTTGATAATGTATTTGAAAAAGATTACGCTTTAATGCCTTTAAATGAACTTACAAAATACATCGAAAAAAACAAACACTTACCTGATGTTCCAACCACAAGTGATGTATTAAAACAAGGTATTGATCTTGGAAAAATGAATGGAATTTTACTTAAAAAAGTTGAAGAGTTAACCCTTTATTTAATTGACATGAAAAAAGAATTAGAGCAAACCAAAAAAGATTTAGAAGAAATAAAAAATAGAAAATAACCCGTTTTAAAACCCAATAATTTTATTAAAGATCGGAGCTACTTTTTGTAGCTCTTTTTTTTACAACTTTTTTTAACAAAATTATAAGAGGCTTTATTTAAACTTCTACATAGTTTAATCGTTTATTTACAACATCAAATAAATTATATTATGAGTAAAGAAACTTCCAAAAAATACCACATTCTTTTATGTGAAGATGATACCAACTTAGGAATGGTTTTAAAGAATTATTTAGAACTAAATGATTACGAAGTAACACTTGAAAGAGACGGAAGATTGGGGTTTGCTGCATTTCAAAGAGAGAAAATTGACATTTGTTTGCTAGATGTAATGATGCCTCATGTTGATGGATTTAAACTTGCAGAACAAATAAGAGAAGTAAATGAAGACATGCCATTATTTTTCTTAAGTGCAAAAACAATGAAAGAAGATATAATAAAAGGATATAAACTAGGAGCAGATGACTATATAACAAAACCTTTTGATAGCGAAGTTTTATTGCTAAAAATAAAAGCCAATTTAAAACGCAACGAAGAACAAAACGTTATTGAAGAATCTCAAGAATTTGATTTAGGCAAATATCATTTTATTCCTAAACTAAGACAACTTAGCTCTGAAACTACCAATTACACACTTTCACCTAAAGAAAATAGTTTATTAAAACTATTGGCCGAAAGCAAAAACGATTTAGTTCCAAGAGAAAAAGCATTAAAAAAGATTTGGGGTAGCGATACTTATTTTAATGGAAGAAGCATGGATGTATACATTGCTAAACTGAGAAAATATTTAAAAGAAGATGAAAAAATAGAAATAGTAAACATTCATGGCAATGGATTTAGACTTATAGCCCCTTAAGATCAAGGCTCTTTGGTAATTTAATAGCACATTGCTTTGTTTATAAAAGCCTCATACGCCAATACAGTGTGAGGCTTTTATTTAAAAAAAATAATTTATCACATTATTTTTATTCAAAAAATAAAAGATTTAAAATTGCGTTGTAATTATACCTTAATACATACCTAATGAAAAAAATATTTCATATAGCAATATTATTTATTACTGCAATTGCAATAACCTCGTTTAAAAAACTGCCCGGCAAAGATGATTTTTATGTAATTGTGAGTAAAAGTGAATACACGCTATTTTTATATGATAAAAATAATGAGTGGATTGCTAGTTATCCTGTAGTATTTGGCAACAATGATTTAGGTGATAAGTTGTATGAAGGAGATAGAAGAACACCTGAGGGAACTTTTCATATTATTTCAAAAAAACCTCATCAAAAATGGGATAAATTTTTAGCCCTCGATTACCCAACAGAAGAAAGTATACTAAAATTTAATGCTCGTAAAGCAAATGGCGAAATTCCTGCAAATGCACGTATTGGTGGTGCAATTGGCATACATGGTACTTGGCCAAAAGAAGATTTTGCTGTAGATAATCAACAAAACTGGACTCAGGGTTGTGTGTCTACCAAAAATGAATACGTAAGAGAACTTTATGAAATGCTTCCTGTAGGCACAAGAGTAGTGATTGTACCATAATTAAATAAATAAAACTCACACAATTATTATTTTTTGGATTTAAGTAATTTTAAGCACAAAAAACAAGAGCTATAAATATACATTTGCAACAATTTTATGGCTCTACTAAAAAAAAACAATATAGATACCGATGAGATGAGTTTTATGGATCATCTCGAAGCATTTCGTGGCCATTTGGTTAGAAGTGTGATTGTTGTATTAATTTTTGTTCTCTTATTTTTTATTTACCGCAACTGGATTTTCGACAATATTATCGCAGGCCCACTAAATTCTAATTTTATTGGCTATCGAGCTTTTTGTAAACTGAGCGAATGGTTGCATTTGGGCAAGGCTTTATGCATGGAACCTGTTGAAGTAAAAATGCAAAGCAACACATTTGGTGGACAATTATTTAGTACACTAACCATGTGTTTTATTGGAGGTATTATTGTGGCTTTTCCTTACATATTTTGGGAATTTTGGCAATTTGTAAAACCTGCTTTAAAAGAAAAAGAACGCAAAAACGTTCGATTTGCTACCTTTTGGGTGAGTTTTTTCTTTTTTTTAGGTGTACTTTTTGGATTTATTGTTTTAGCTCCATTTACTTTTAATTTTTTAGCAAGTTTTCAATTAGGTACAAAAGGATTAATTGAAAATAAGCCCACCATTACAGATTATTTTGATAATTTAATGAACCTTTCTTTAGGTTGTGGAATTGCTTTTGAGATGCCAGTATTAGCATGGGTTTTAACCAAAATTGGATTAATAACACCACAACTATTAAAATCTGGAATACGATATGCAATTGTAATTATTTTAGTTGTTGCAGCTGTTATTACTCCAAGCCCTGACGTTAGTAGCCAAATGATAGTATTTATTCCATTATTTTCTCTTTATTTATTTAGCATATTGGTAAGTAATAGTGTTTATAAAAAAGAAATTAAAGAAGCCGAGGAATGGAGCTAATACCATTTTTCTGAAATCAATATTTATTTACTTTAACCATAAAAACTAAACCCCTAGTAACTACAACTTACTAGGGGTTTTTAGATATTAAATGAGGCATTTTTGGCAACTAAAACTCGATATTCATATCAAAATCTAATGGTGTAGGTTTTTTATCTATCGGAAATTTTTTAGAAAATTCTATTCTTTTTTTATCTTCTGATACAGTAATATTTTTTCCATTTACATTTTTTGCAGGGCTTGGTAAGTTTATGATAAGTGTAGATTTTATTTCCATCATTCCCATAAACTGTTTCATCATAGCCATTTGTGCCATGTTTTCTGCATCCTCATCTTCTGCAGCCTTTGTTTCTTTTTTTTCGTTAACAGTTCTTGCAAAACTGTTGTTAGTTAAAACGTATTTAAAATCGCCAACTATACCTCCTTCTGTTGTTGGTTTTTTTTCTGATAATTGTTGGGCTTCTTTTCCCAATGCCATTCCAATTTTATTAAAACCTACGTGTTCTCTTCTACTGCTATTCATTACTTTTTGTATAACTTCAAAATCAGCAGTTTTAGCAAAAGGAAAATTAAGCACTATTACACCTTCTCCTTTTTCTTCATCCATCTTCATATAGCCTTTACCATTTTTAAAAATGGCTTTTTCTTCGGCTGTTAATTCTTTGCTTTCCATCACTTCTTTTTCAAAGCTAAAACTTGAGTCAATTTTTTCAAAATCCTTTTTTTTAGATGTCTTTGAGCTTGATTCGCCCATCATTCCTTTTAAAGAATTCACCATTTCAAATGCACCACCTAAATCCATTTTAATTTCATAATTACCACTTCCGTTTTCTTTTAAGGTTATAGTTTCAACAACATCAAAACAACTTGTTAAACTAATGGTAAAGCATGCTACAAAGAGCCAAATAATTTTTTTCATTTTGTAATTTTTATGCGATAATACATTTTTAAACAATAAACATTTAAAATTATTTGGTAAATATTTATGTTTGTTCATTATCTAAAAACAATCATGAAAAAAGCATTTCCTTACATAGTTTTGGCAATTTTAGCAGTTTTAGTTTTGGTATTAAAAAACTGTAACAAAACAACTCCTAAAAAAAGAAATCAAACAGAAAATGATAATGAAGTTGTTGTAAAAGAAAGGGGGTTAAACCGAAACCCATCGCATATAAATTACAGCAAACATGCACGTTGCAGAATGGATTGTAGAAAAGTAACCCAACAAGAAGTTGAAGACATTTTACAAAACGGCAGTATTAACTATCGAAAAAGTGAATTACAAGGTAATGATTGTAATAAAAAATATGCTGTTGAAGGGTATAGTAAAAAAGACAATCAACACCTAAGAATAATTTTTGCACCATGCAACAATGAAGTTACTGTGGTTACTTGTATAGACTTAGATGTTGACTATGAATGTAGTTGTAATTAACTCGGTTTTTTACTGTTATAATCTTTTTCGGCTTGTTTTGCTTTTTCAAAATCGAGCACCACACCATTAATACAAAATCTTAATCCTGTTGGTGGTGGTCCATCTTCAAACACATGGCCAAGGTGTGAGTTGCATTTTCCACATAAGGTTTCTGTTCTTCTCATGCCATGGGTGTTATCTGGTTTATATATTATTGCACCTTTTGTAATTGGCTCGTAAAAACTTGGCCAACCACAACCACTATCAAACTTAGTATCACTCTTAAATAATGCATTACCACAAACAGCACAATAGTAAGTGCCTGTATCACTAAAGTTTTCGAATTTGCTAGTCCATGGTCTTTCTGTACCTTTTTGTCGTGCCACATAATAAATATCGGCTGGCAAAATTTTTCGCCATTCCTCATCATTCACTACTACTTTTTTTGTGTTGTTTTTTGAATAGTGAGGATTGTTGGTGTTACTAGAAGTACTCATGGTTGAATCTTTTTTGTTGTTTTGTGCTTGGCAACTTGTAAAAAGAAGGCTCAAACTACATAGATAAATTATTTTTTTCATTGCAATCATATTTAATATTAACCACTTATAAATTTTGCTTTAATTGTGTTATACAATTTGTATGTAATATTGCTATATACGTGCAATTAAAATTATCATTTCAAAATAAAATGCTTTTATGAAAAGTTTAACAACTGCTTTACTTTTTTTGTTTACAAGCGTTAGCTTAGTTTCTTGTTTCGATAACGATAGAATTGTTGGTAATGGTATTTTAAAAACTAAGGAGGCCAATGTTGTTCCAAAATCAAAGCTTAGAGCAAAAGGAAGTATTGACATTCAAGTGGTACAAGCTGCCGAATCAAGTATTCAAATACAAGCCGATGAAAATATACTACCATTTATTGTAGTTGAAAATAATGACGATGGTGAAACTGTTGTAAAAACAAAAAGTGGCTACAGTATTAGTACAAACAATGTTGTTTTAGTTACGTACACTTCGCCAAATATTGAAAGCATTACCATTGCAGGTAGTGGTAACATAATTACACAAAATAAAGTAAATAATAATAGCGAATTTAAAGTTGCCATAGCTGGCAGTGGCAATGCTACTATAAATGTTCATACACCAAAAGTAATTGCAAAAATTGCAGGCAGTGGTAATATAAATTGTATTGGAGAAACTAAAGATTTGCAAGTAAGTATTAGTGGCAATGGCGATTATAAAGGCGAAAGTTTGATGGCCGAAAACGCCACTGTTAAAATTAGTGGTAGTGGAAATGTACGATTACATGCTGATGCTAAATTAGATGTAAATATTAGTGGTAGTGGTGATGTGTTTTATAGAGGCAATCCTATGGTTACAGAAAAAACACATGGCAGTGGTAACATAAAAAAACTAGAAGAAAATTAGGCTTTATAGCTTTCGCAGAAATTCAATACCGGCATTTTCAAAATAGTCAATTACAGCAGCTTCATCATTTTGTTTTATTGGAATAAAGTTGGTGTTACTAAATATTTTACAAGTTGGGTTGTTTATGGTTTCTAAAAAACTTCCATTTCCTTTTGCTGCTATGGTTGCAAATTTCACAAAAGCTTCAAAACCTTTATACACCATGTCGCTTGGTTTTGCAGCAAATTTAGTTTTGTAATTAGCATCAATTTTTACAATTATGCGATTGTTTTTACTAAAATTATAACTGTTGCCATACCATACTTCAAGATTTTTACGTGCTAATTTTTCATCAATTTTTAATTGATCCCAAGTAGGCAAGCCAACAATAGAAATTTTATACTTTTTTAAATTGCTTGCAGCACTAATAATACGATTTACAAATGCTTCATTAGTTGCACCACCAATGATTACGTTCGGCTTGGCACTGTCTAATAAAATTTGTATGTCTGCCATACTAAAGCTATCAGTTAAAACTCTTTGCTTCCAAGCAATTGGCTTATTTAATTCTTTATTAAATTGAGTGCAATGTTCAGATACCATTTTTTCGAAACTGCCCTCTTTTGATAAGTATACTACATTAGCTTTGGAGTAATGGTACTGAAGGTGTTGAAGCATAGCTTTACAATGTGAACGCAAAGTTGGATTGAAGAGAAAGAAATAAGGATTATTGGAAATGCCACCATCATTAGGCAAAGTAGCAGATACGAACGGAATTTGATTGACGTTTGCATAATTTGCTAGTGTTTTTATATCGTTTCTTTGATTCAAAGAAGCGATGATTAGTTTTGTATTAGAAAACCCTACACTATTAACGATGCTTTCAATGGTATTATTGTTGCTTTTGGTATCGTAAATTTTTAAAACAATGTTTGTAAGGCCAGCTTTATTTAAAGAGTCAACCCCCATCATTACACCATTGTAAAACTCAATCCCAGCAAACATATTTTTTGGCAAGCTAGTTCCTGTAATACTAAATTCATTATTAGTAAAGGCTTCGTCAATAGCCAATGGAGCAAATACAGCAATTTTAATTTTATCTTGTGCTAGTAAATGTTGATTTAGGAAGAAGAAAGTCAGTAAAAAATTAACAGCAACAACCAATGCTTTCATTACAAAAATTTGCTGTAAATGTGAAGTTTTTGTAGTGATTTAAAAAATTTTGTTTCCCTTTCACTAAATCTGTTTTTTTGCTTATGCTCCCACAGGGATTAATAACATCTTTAGAAAACGTTTCGGGCTTTAATAAACAAGCCTTCGAAGAGGTGCATCAAAAAACTGATATCATTACTTCTATTAGAAGAAATTCAGAAAAACTAACGGATACTGTTTTTGAAAATTCATCGCCAGTTGCATGGTGTAGCTTAGGAGAATATTTAGTTGAACGCCCAAGTTTTGTATTCGACCCATTATGGCATGCAGGGGCATATTATGTTCAAGAAGCTAGTAGTATGTTTCTTTGGCATATTTGTAAAACTTTATTTAAAAACGATACCAAAAAACTTGTGCTAGATTTATGTGCAGCACCTGGAGGAAAATCAACCTTACTCAGCAATTATTTTAAAGATGGATTAATTGTAAGCAATGAAGTTATTAAATCAAGAGCTGCTATTTTACAAGAAAATATTACAAAATGGGGAAGCAATAATGTAGTAATTACAAATAATGATGCAGAACATTTTAAAACATTAAATAGCATATTTGATGCTGTGTTTGTAGATGCTCCTTGCAGTGGTAGTGGCTTGTTTAGAAAAGATAAAGAAGCCATACTTGAATGGAGCGAAAACAATGTTCAACTCTGCAACCAACGACAAAAAAGAATTTTAGGAAACATAATAAATGTTTTGAAGCCCAATGGCTATTTAATTTATAGTACTTGTAGCTATAGCCAAGAAGAAAATGAAGAAATTGCAGATTGGTTGATGGATAATTTTGATGTTGAAAGCGTATCTATTAACATAGAAATGGATTGGGGAATAATTGAAACCCAATCTTTAAAACATGCTGCAAATGGATATAGATTTTACCCCTATTTAACTAAAGGTGAAGGTTTTTTTGTAACTGTTTTTAAGAAAAAAAGTGGATTTACCGATGTAAACAAATTACCAAAAAATAAAAAAATTGTAGTAGCAACCAAACAAGAAATTTCCATAGCAGAACTTTATGTGCAGCAACCTAGTTTATTTAATTTTGTAAAACATCAACTAGATATAATTGCGATACCAATACACTGGCATAACACTATAGAATTATTAGCTCATCATCTTTACTTAAAAAAAATTGGTACTACAATTGGGCAATTAAAACAACACGACATAATTCCTGCTCATGATTTGGCAGTAAGTACTATAAAAGCATCAAACTTCATAAAAATTGAAATAAATAAAGAAACCGCCATTAAATATTTGCAAAAAAAAGACGTACAACTTGAAACAAATACTACAGGATGGGCTATTGTTAATTACTGTGAAGTAAGCCTTGGTTTTGTAAAAGTTTTACCCAATAGGATAAATAACTACTATCCAAAAGAATGGAGAATTTTAAAAGATTATTTTTGATACAAAAGCAATAAAAAGGGTTTTATGAAGCATATTTTCTTATTTATTTTATTTATCACCATCAATGCATTAGCAAATGCACAAAACAACATCACTCATATTGTAAAATCAGGTGAAACCTTAAGTGGCATTGCAAAACAATACAAAGTAGCTTTGAGAGATGTTGAACTTATTAATAATATCAACGAAAAAGTTATTATACGAGTTGGACAAAAATTAATTATTCCTAATGGAAAATCAACTTCATCAACAAATTCAGCAAAACCAACCACGCCAAACAATGCTGGTTTAGTTGGCAAAAATCAATACAAAGTAGCTGCAGGTGATAACATGACCAAAATTGCTAGAATGTTTAATGTACAAGAAAAGCAATTATTAGAATGGAACAATATGAAGAATGATTTAATACTTATTGGTCAAGTTTTATACATAAGCAAGCCTGATAATTTTACAGCAAAAAAAGTAGAACCAACACCCGCTAAAACTGTTACAAAACCAGAAGTAAAAGATATTACACAAGCTACAGAAAACAAACCTCAAATTATGGAGGAAACAAAACCGCTACAAGAAAAGAAAAACGATATTGTAACTCAAGAAACTAAAAATTTGGCAGTTCCCTCAACTACAACTGAAATCAAAAAAACAGAACCAATTCCAACTACAAAACAAGAACCTAGTAATAGTGGCATTATAGTTCCTTCATTTTTTCAAAATTTGTTTAGTGCAACTGGAAATGTTAATATGGTTAAGGCTGCAACTTTTAAAACTGGTGCAGGATGGCAAGACAAAAAATTTTATATTCTTAGTAATAACATTGCAGTAGGCACAACAGTGAAATTAAACTATAAAAATAAAACCACATTTGCTAAAGTACTTGGCACATTACCTCAACAACAAAATGAAGAACAAGTTCAACTAAGAATGAGTACAGCAACTGCTGCAAGTATCGGTGCTTTTGATACTATTTTTGATGTAGAAGTGGTTTACTAGTAGTATAAATGTTGTAGTTTATTTTATATTTCTGATGAACAAAAAAAATCAAATTAACTACAACACTAGCAGACCTGCTTTATAGAGTGTGTTCATTGGTTTATTATCCCAAAAAAGTTCAAAATTTTCTAGGCCAAATGCTTCGTAATCTTTTTGCACTTCTTGTAGCGTATACATTTTAATATTTGAAATGAAAAGCTTAGGAAGCATGGTGATTAACCAATTTGCCTGTGCCTCATCTACATTAATATTTAAGGTTTCTGATTTAGTTTCAAAGGTTAATTGAGCCACTTGCCAACTATTCCCTTTTTTGGTTTTTGTAAAAACATTTAAGCTAGGCATTGTACCAATAAAGATAACTTTTGCTGTGGGCTTTTGAGTTTGATATGCAGCTGTGTCAACTAAGCTACTAATGTAATTGGATTCTATAGTTGTTTTAGGAACTTTAAAATCGAACCACTTATGCAATGGAAAATCAAAACCAATTTGATGCATAAAATTGTGTAACGACTTTTTTAATCCAAAGCTAAAATCTTCGTGGTTAGTTCCTGTTTCATCAATATGTTCAATATCATTATCAGCAAAAGTTATGGCTACTTCTTTCGCTTTTTTAACTTTAAATTTTTCAGGTTCTAAACCAACAGGGCTGTGGGCTGTCATGGTAAATAAATGCCAAAATGCACTTTGCAAAATACCTGCTTCAAACATTTGCCTTACCATTTCTAAACTATCAATAGTTTCTTGTGCTGTTTGTGTAGGAAAACCATACATTAAATAAGCATGCACCATAATGCCAGCATCGGTAAAGTTTTTATTTACTTGTGCAACTTGTGCAACTGTAATGCCTTTGTTTATTAATTGCAGCAATCTATCACTTGCTACTTCGAGGCCACCACTAACGCCAATGCATCCACTAGCTTTTAACAATACACATAAATCTCTAGTAAAACTTTTTTCAAAACGAACGTTAGTCCACCAACTTACAATTAACTTTCGTTTCAAGATTTCAATAGCCAATGCCCTCATTAATGCAGGTGGTGCAGCTTCATCAACAAAATGAAAGCCATTAATACCTGTAGCTTTAATAAGTTCTTCCATTCTATCGCAAAGCAAGTTTGCTGTAATGGGTTCGTAAAGTTTTATATAATCTAAACTTATATCGCAAAAAGTACATTTCCCCCAATAACATCCATGTGCCATAGTAAGTTTATTCCATCTGCCATCACTCCAAAGGCTATGCATTGGATTGATGATTTCGATAGCACTAATGTACTTATCTAACAACAAATCACTATAATCAGGTGTGCCAACTTCGGCATGACTATAATCTTTACAACTTGAATTATTGATATAAACTACTTCATCATTCTGTAAAAGAAAGGTTCGTTTAAGTTCTTTTACTTCAATTTTACCATTGATAAATTGTATTAAGTTTTCAATTGGTGCTTCGCCATCATCAAGAGTAATAAAATCGAAAAACTCAAACACTCTTGCATCTTTAAGGCTTCTTAATTCTGTATTTGCAAAACCACCACCAAAGGCTATTTTAATTGTAGGAAAATGTTTTTTTATAAACTGACCACAACGTAATGCTGAAAATACATTTCCAGGAAAAGGTGCAGAAACACAAACCAATTGTGGTTGAATATTTTCTAATTTTTGATGTAATATTTCTATCAATATTTCATCAACAAAACTTAATGGTTGTTGTAATTCGTTGTACAGCTCATCAAAACTATTGGCACTGCGAGCTAATTTTTCGGCATATCTACTAAAGCCAAAATGTTCATCAACATTTAATTTTATGTAGTCGCTTAAATCTTCTAAATATAAAGTTGCAATATATTTTGCTTTATCCTGAATGCCCATTTTCCCAAAGGCCCAAACCATATCATCAATTTGTTTAAAACGATTGGCTTCGGGCAAAAAATTTCTGCTTGCAATTAAATGAGCTAGTGTAGGATTTTTATTTTGTAGGAATTGAATAACAGCATCAATGGTGTTGATGTAGTTTTCTTTTAATGTAAATATCCTTTTTGCATTGTCATCCAAAACCACCTCTAACCCTTCCAAAAGAGGGGAATACGAGAACAGTTTTGTAAGGCCCTGTTTTGAAAATATTTTAAGCGTAACCTCAATTCCTAAATCTGCTTGAACCGAACTTATGTTTTTTGTATTTAAAAATCCTTTTAAATAAGCAGTTGCAGGATATGGTGTATTAAGCTGTGTAAAAGGAGGTGTAATTAAGAAAACGTTACTGCTCAAAATAAATTGATTTTTACAAAGATAAGTTGGCTAAGTTATTTGAGCATTGCTTAACTCAAACACTCAGCTAAATTTCATAAAGTTTTTTAGCGTATTAAAATAAAAATTAAATATCTAAATGATGTTTATGTAGAGTTTCTTTTGCAATATCATAACCAGCATCGGCATGGCGGATAACGCCCATTCCGGGATCGTTGGTAAGTACTCTACTTAATCTTTTTGCAGCAGCATCTGTACCATCAGCAACAATAACCATTCCACTATGAATACTATAACCCATACCTACGCCACCACCATGATGCAAACTAACCCAACTTGCACCACCTGCAGTATTAACCAATGCATTAAGCAAAGGCCAATCAGCCACTGCATCACTACCATCGAGCATGGATTCAGTTTCACGATTTGGTGAGGCAACACTACCTGTATCTAAATGGTCTCGCCCAATAACAATGGGTGCTTTTACTTTTCCAGTTTTTACAAGCTCGTTAAACGCCAAGCCTGCTTTTTCTCTTTCGCCTTGTCCCAACCAACAAATACGTGCTGGCAATCCTTGAAATGCAATTTTTTCTTTTGCCATTTTCATCCATCTGTGTAACGATGTATTATTTGGGAAAAGATTTAAAATAACTTCATCGGTAACTGCAATATCAGCTGGGTCGCCACTTAATGCCACCCAACGAAATGGCCCTTTTCCTTCACAAAACAATGGACGAATATATGCTGGCACAAAGCCTGGGAAAAGAAAAGCATTAAATGCTTGAGGCTTAATGTTTAAAGTGGTGTAATACTCTTGAGCTCTAGCTCTTAAGTTATTGCCATAGTCGAATGTTATGGCACCTTTTGCCTGTAAAGCTAACATTAACTGCACATGTGTGTACATACTTTGATAAGCCAACTGAAGGTATTTTTCTTTATTGGTTTCTCTGAGTTCATTAGCTTCTTGTACAGATAAACTATGTGGCAAATAGCCAATTAAAGGGTCGTGTGCAGAGGTTTGGTCTGTAAGAACATCAACAACAATATTTCTATCAATTAATCTTTGTAATAATTCAATGGCATTGCACAAAACACCAATGCTTAAAGCCTTACCTTCTTGTTTGGCAAGCAAAGCAGCATCTATAGCTTCGTCTATATTAGTAAACTTTACGTCTAAATATTTAGTTTCAATACGTTTATCAATACGCCACTCTTCTACTTCTGCACAAAGTGCAACACCACCACACATAGTAATAGCTAATGGTTGAGCTCCACCCATACCACCTAATCCTGCAGTAACACTTAATGTATTTTTTAAACTTCCATTAAAATGTTTATCAGCAACAGCTGCAAAAGTTTCGTAAGTACCTTGAACTATACCCTGACTACCAATATAAATCCACGAGCCTGCAGTCATTTGTCCATACATCATCAACCCTTTTTTTTCTAACTCATCAAAATGTTGCCAATTAGCCCAATTAGGAACAAGTTGTGAATTAGAGATTAAAACCCTAGGTGTATCTTCATGTGTTTTTAAAATAGCAACAGGCTTACCGCTTTGTATGAGTAAGGTTTCATTGTTTTCTAGCTTTTTTAAACATTCAATAATTTTAACTAAAGCTTCTTTATTGCGAGCTGCTTTACCCCTTCCTCCATATACAATTAATTGCTCTGGTAATTCTGCAACATCAGGATGCAAATTATTGCATAACATTCTTAACGCTGCCTCTTGAACCCAACCTTTACAGTTAAGTTGGTTAAAGTTGATGGATGATATTATTTCTTGAACAGACATTTTTATTTACGATTTATGATGGACGATGTACGAAATGATGAATTAT
>JBMLOR010000269.1:29596-32633 GCA_049242865.1 Chitinophagaceae bacterium
ATGATGAATTATTGATTGATGGAAAATTGAGAATTGAAAGTTGAGAATTGAGTATTGAAAATCATTTTCCTGGTTCTAATTTTTTAAAAGTGTAAGGGTCGTACTCAATAAAATCGGCAATTTTAATATCGCAAGATTTTACTTTTTTATCTTCAATTACAAATTTAGTTGTACTTATACCATACATTACTTGGTTAAATGTAACTAACCATTCTTCATTATCCATGTATTCAATAGTAGCAGTTAAATTTCTATGATTTGGAAAAGTTGCTACTAAATAATTTTCGTTAGCTACTATTTTAATTTTACCATATAATTCGTTATGATATTCACCAGCAAACGATTTTAAAGGCAATGGTGTTTTACTGTTTTTCACTCTTTGTTTCCAACTGAAAATTTTATCTACATTTTCTTGATTATCGGCCACATGTTGTGCTAAATTTTCTTTGCTTCTGTTTACATAAGTAGCCCCTACATAAGCATCAATAATTTGCATTCTTAAATACTCAAAAAAAGATTGATTATCGTTGTTGGTAAGAATACTAATGCCCAAGTTCATTTCTGGAATAAAACAAGTATTTGTAACAAAACCATCTGCACCACCTGTATGACTAAAAACTTGTTTGCCATAATAATCATTCATAAACACACCCAAGCCATAAGCATTAAAGTGTGTTGTTCCATTTTTTCTGCTAGATAAAGGTGTAATCATATCTCTAGTTTTACGCACTACTGGCCAAGGCAAAATTTGTTTGCCATTAAAACGTCCACTATCTAATTGCATTATTAACCAATTACTCAAGTCTTTAACATTACTTACCATGCTACCTGCAGGCCCAAGATTATCAATTCTATCAAAAGGAATTTCTTGCAAAATACCAGTAAAATTGTTGGTGTGAGGCCTTGCAACGTTGGGCAGGTTTTCCATTCCTGCACCTAGAGTATAAGTATTATTCATTTGCAATGGCATTATTATACTATCAAAAACATATACCTCCCAAGGCATATTAGTAACTTTTGGTATTACTTCGCCTGCTGTTAAAAAGCAACTATTACAATAGCCGTAGCTTGCCCTAAAGTCGCTTGATGGTTTAAGGTACTGCATACGTTTCATAATTTCTTGTCGTGGTAGATTAGTATTCCAAAAAGTAAAATCACCCTGAAAAGTTTTAGTACCTAAATGATGCCCCAACATATCTTTTATAGTTACCAATTGTGTGGTTGTAGCATCGTACAATTTAAAGTTTGGAAAGTATTTTATAATCTTATCGTTTAACGATAGCTTTTTATTATACTCTAAATGAGCCAATGCAGTGCCTGTAAACAATTTACTATTACTAGCAATCATAAACAACGTATTTTCATCAACTGCTTGCTTTGTTTTGTAATCGGTTACTCCATAACCTTTTTGCACTACAACTTTTCCATTTTGTACAATAGTGATGGCCAAGCCTGGAATACTGTAATAAGTTAAACCTTCCTCAATATATTTATCGAGGCTATCTTTAACAAAACTAGGCTGTGCAGCAAGTTGGCCAAATGCCACAACGGCAAACATGTGTAGTAGTATTTTCTTCATTTGTTATTTTTTACCAAAGCATAAAGGCTTTAGTTGTTTTAAATCACTTATAATTTTATAACATTTTTTTGGTTGGCTTTCAGCACTCTTAAAAAGTTTAAGCCCAAAATTTTTTCAACGTCTTTTTTAGAATATCCTCTATTAATTAAAGCTTCAGTGATTGAAGGAAAATTTTGCACGCCATCTAAACCAATTGGTGCACTTTCTATGCCATCAAAATCACTACCCAAACCAATATAGTCTACACCTATTAAATCTCTAATATAATCAATGTGGGTTAGTAGCAGTTCAAATGGTGCTCTTAGCTTTTCTGCATCCTTAGGATACATAGCCATTACTACATCTTCTAACTCATATTCAGGCACTCCTTTAGCTTTTAAAGAATCTACAATTGGCTTATAGTTTGCCAAAAAAGCTTCTTTGTTTTTCATGTAATTGCTATCTAAAAACCCACTGTAAAAATTTAAATGAATAACTCCACCATTTTTTGCAACAGCTTTAATTTGGTCGTCTTTTAAATTACGCTGATGGCCACACAATTTATATACACAACTGTGCGATACAATGATAGGTTTTGTAGATGTTTCAATAGCATCGTAAAATGTACGTTCGCCAACATGAGATAAATCTACCATCATGCCTAAGGCGTTCATGCGTTGAACAATTTGTTTACCAAATGGCGTTAACCCTTTAAAACTAAGATTGGGATTTTTTACTTCATCTTTTGCCGATGTTGCCCAAGAGGTACTATTGTTCCAAGTAAGGGTTAAATATCTTGCTCCACGTTTAAACAAGCTATCCAAATAATCTAATCTATCTTCAATCATGTGGCCACCTTCTACCCCAATCATGCAGGCAATTTTTTGTTGTTTTACAACTTTGTTTACGTCTTTAGTGTTGTAAGCCATTTGCATAACGTTTGGGTTACGATTTACTATGGCATATAAACTATCAATTTGCCGGTTGGCAAATGCAAAAGCAGTGTTTTTGCCATAACGTTCGTCGCAAAAAATGGAAAACATTTGTACATCAATGCCACCTTCTTGCATACGTTTTATATCGGTGTGGGCTTTGCCAAGCAAATTTGTTTCTATTGATTTTCCTTTGATGATTACACCACTAATTACATCATTATGAGTATCTACCACAATACTTTTTTGGTGTAGCTTAGAAGCATTTTGAGCAATTGTTTGGATAGCAAATAAGGTACAAAAAGCTAGATGGCAAACTTTCATTCGTTAAAAATTAATTTGAGGGATAAAGGTAATAGTTAAGAGGTTTTTTAAACAATTTAAAGGAATATTTATATGGTATCACACTTGTAGAGTTTTTGAACTAGTTTTTGTTTTATGGTCTGACGCTTTTGAAGCGTCTGACCAGGTAGAAAATCTGCCAAACTGGCTAAAAAACCTGCAGGATTGTCCATCGAAAGAGAAGAAATACGCTCCGAAATAAAAA
>JBMLOR010000269.1:32733-34575 GCA_049242865.1 Chitinophagaceae bacterium
ATTTAAAGCCATTAATTATTGAAACCATTGCTAAAATTATTGCCAATTGCTTTTTCTTTTAGCAAGCCTGCAATGTCCTTTTTCAGCTGTTCCATTTCTTCTTTTTTTAAACCATCGTAAACACCACCTCTAACATTTCCATTTTTATCTACCAAAGCAAAAAATTGGGTATGAATAAAATCGTCTTCAATATTAGCAACTTGGTTTTTGGGGTCGTCTAAACCATAACTAAAACGAGCCATTCGATACAAACTGTCTTTACTACCTGTAACAAAAGTCCATTTATTAGTATTTGCTCCCATTTTTTGTGCATAGGCTTTAAGCAAAGGAATGCTATCCACTTCTGGCTGACAAGTGTGTGAAACAATTAAAAATTCATCTTTAGTTTTAAAAGTTTCATAAATGTCTTTCATGTTTACATTCATTTTTGGACAAATTCCTGCACAAGTAGTAAAAAAATATTCTACTACACAAACTTTTCCTTTCATATCAAGATTCGAAAACGAACTACTATCTTGATTAGTGAATATAAATGGCTGTACTCTACCTCTAATACTTAAAGTACTTTTATTAAAAATATCTTGATCTTTAAAAATAAAATACCAAAAAACCAAGACTAGCGTTGCGAAAAATATGAGGTAGAAATAAAACTTTTTCATTGAAAATATTTAAGAAATATAGTGGCAAAATTAAGTTTAAGATTCGACAACTTATTTTAAGTGTTGCCAAATCTATTTATGATATACGTTTTTTTTAAAGCCTCTATATTTGCAGCCATGGCAAACGACAACAAATTACAAGCAATTATTGCACACGCAAAAGAATATGGTTTTGTTTTTCAAAGCAGTGAAATTTATGATGGGCTAAGTGCTGTTTATGATTATGGAAGTAATGGTAGCGAGCTTAAAAAAAATCTTAGAGATTATTGGTGGAAAAGCATGACCCAACTACACGATAATATTGTAGGTATTGATGCAGCAATTTTTATGCACCCCACTACTTGGAAAGCAAGTGGACACGTTGATAGCTTTAGCGACCCAATGATTGATAACAAAGACAGTAAAAAACGTTATAGAGTTGATCATTTAATTGAAGCGTATGCCGAAACTTTAAAAGATGCAGGTAATGTTGAACAGGCTGAAACTATTTTAGCAACTTTAGATAAATTATTAGCTGCCGAAGATTATGCTAATCTTAAATTATTTATCGAAGATAATAAAATAAAATGCAGTGTAAGTGGCACTTGCAATTGGACAGACATTAGACAGTTTAACTTAATGTTTGATACCAAACTAGGTAGTGTAACAGACGAAGCAGATACAATTTACTTACGCCCAGAAACGGCACAAGGAATTTTTGTTAACTTTTTGAATGTGCAAAAAACTGCACGTATGAAAATACCTTTTGGTATTGCCCAAACAGGTAAGGCTTTTAGAAACGAAATTGTAGCCCGCCAATTTATTTTTAGAATGCGTGAATTTGAGCAAATGGAAATGCAATTTTTTGTACGCCCTGGCACTCAAAAAGAATGGTATAATTACTGGAAAGAAACTAGGTTACAATGGCATTTAAGCCTTGGAATTGATGCTGCAAAATATCGCTTTCACGACCACGTAAAATTGGCACATTATGCCGATGCTGCTTTAGATATTGAATACGAATTTCCTTTTGGATTTAAAGAAGTGGA
The DNA here is from genome assembly GCA_049242865.1 of Chitinophagaceae bacterium. GTDB lineage: Bacteria > Bacteroidota > Bacteroidia > Chitinophagales > Chitinophagaceae > CAIVPM01. The sequence goes on from JBMLOR010000269.1 coordinate 34,421, forward strand.
AGGTATTCACAGCCGTACAGATTATGATTTAGGCCGACATCAAGAATACAGTAAAAAGAAACAACAATATTTTGATAATGATATTGATGAAGCCACAGGCAAACCAATTGGCAACTACATACCTTATGTTATTGAAACTTCGATTGGTTTAGATA
>JBMLOR010000270.1:0-46345 GCA_049242865.1 Chitinophagaceae bacterium
GCATTTCAACTTCTTTACCTGCTGTCATAATTAAGTCAGCAAATTCATCTACCACTAAAACTATAAATGGTAAATATTGGTGCCCTTTTTGTGGATTTAATTTTCGTGCAACAAATTTTTCGTTGTATTCTCTAATATTTCTGCAACCAGCTTCTTTTAACAAGTCGTATCGATTATCCATTTCAATACAAAGAGCATTTAATGTATAAACAACTTTTTTTGTATCGGTAATAATACTTTCTTCTTCACCAGGTAGTTTTGCTAAGAAATGTTTTTCAATTGTACGATATAAGCTTAGCTCTACTTTTTTTGGATCTACTAAAACAAACTTTAACTGTGAAGGATGTTTTTTGTACAGTAACGACACCAATAATGTATTAATACCTACAGATTTACCTTGTCCGGTTGCCCCTGCCATTAACAAATGTGGCATGGTTGCTAAATCCACTATAAAATTTTCATTGTCAATTTTTTTACCAATTGCAATTGGTAAACTAAAATTACTGTTAACAAATTTTTCACTTTGTAGTAAGGTTTTCATACTTACCACAGTTTTTTTAATATTGGGAACTTCAATACCAATTGTGCCTTTGCCAGGTATAGGAGCTATAATACGAATTCCAAGAGCAGCAAGACTGAGAGCTATATCATCCTCTAAATTTTTAATACGTGATATCCTTACTCCAGGTGCAGGAACAATTTCATATAAGGTAACAGTTGGCCCAACTGTTGCTGCAATACGTTGAATTTCAATGTCGTAATTTTTTAAGGTACTTATAATTTGATTTTTATTTGTTTCTAGCTCTGTGGGGTCGTGTACAATTTTTTCACTTCCATGAGTTTCTAACAAATCAATAGTTGGATATTTATAGTTACTTAAATCGAGGGTTGGCTCGTACAAAGTATTTAAGTTTCCACTTTGTTTTTCTAAAACGCTTTCTTCAATTTCAGTTTCAAATGATTCAACATTATTATTGCCATTATCAATTTCCACTTCATCTTGTGAAGTTTCATTAATTTCTAAGGCCAAGTTTGGAATATTAATTTTTGGCTGTTGAATAGTATTATCTAGCACAATAGGTTCTTCTCTCCATGCTTCAATAACTTCAGGTTTTTTTACTATTAAATCATTTGTTGCAGCGTATTTTTCGTTAATTGTTAATGGCTCATTTGCATCATCTTCGTTTTTAACTACTGTAGGTTCGTCAATTTCTTCTTTTTCAAAAACTTCAAATTCCACATTTTTTTGTTCTTCAATTTCAATCTGTAAAGGGGTTACTAATTCAGATTTTAATTTATTGGTAACAATGGGTAATCCATGTTCATCAACATCTACTTTGCCCAACTTTATGGCATCTAATTGTTGAATTTCTTGCTCTATTTCTGATTTAATGTTAGGTGAGTTTCCAATATTTTCATGTAATGTTTCAACTTCTTGGGTTAGTTTTTGTGATGTAGATGGTGTTTTTTGAAAATTAGGTAATTTAAAAGTAGGATTGAATCGCCATATTACATAACAAAAAAACGACAATAGCAAAATACTTCCTGTTCCAAAATTTCCTAGCCATTTTACTAACAAGGCACTTAAATATTCGCCAACGGCACCACCCCAACTAAAACTATTTTGGGGGGTTACAAATGCAAAGCAAGTTGATAAAATTACTAGCCCAACTACCACATATTTTATGTTGCGTTGAACCGAAAATATTTTTTTACCAAATAACAAGTTAATACCTACAACAAAAAATAAGCTTGAAATAATAATGCTAATAACACCAAAGCCATTGTACACAAGGTGATGGGCAACAAATGCACCTAAAACACCCAGCATATTTTGCACTTTTACATCTTGCGTTGCAAATATTTTTACTCCAAATTGATGTACAATATCTTGATCTTCTTGCCAACTAAAAACATACGAAATAATTGCAGTGAAAATAAATATGGCCCACAACACTGAAATTGCACCCAAAATTTTTGTAGTACGTTCATCTTTTACTACTTCATCAATAGTAACTTCTACCTCCTTATCCTCATGTAAAACTTCTGGATTTGGTGGTGGAGGTGTTTTTTGTTTTAATTTATTAGCCATTTTTACCCAACAATTTTGCGTAAAGTAGGCGTAAATCAAAATTTATAGTGCAATTGTGGATTAGTTATTCATAAAATCAACAAAAACAACAAAATTTTTATAATAATTTTTATTGTAGGCTATCAATTTTTGTAGCTAAATCTTCATCTTTTTGGGTTACAACGTTGCCAGCATCGTGGGTGCACAACCAAATTTCTACTATGTTATAAGTGTTTGAAAATGTTGGGTGATGGTTAGCTTTTTCAGCTTCAATAGCAACCTTAGTTATAAAGGCAAAGGCATCTATAAAGTTGTTGAATGTAAATTTTTTGTAAAGTTTATTGTTGAGATGTTGCCACATATTAAAGCATTTTTGAGTAAATTTCTTTTTGATTTACTTGTTTAATTTCAAAACCCATTATCAATAAAAACTCTTCGTGAGATTTAGCTATTGGGGTATTGTACACTATTTCATTAACACCCATTTGCTTTAAAAAGTTTTTATTTTCCTCAAAAATAAATTTACCAACTTTATAGTCTCTAAATTTTGGTATGGTATAATTTATTTCTACAGTTGCATGCCCTAATTCATTTACACTAGCTACAAAAACATTGGCTAACTCCATGTTTCTTAATACCATAAAACTTATAGTATTAAAGTTTTCTTGCCATTTAAAATTGGGAAAAAAAGTTTCAATATCTTCTTTATAATGCTCTAAAAAAAACTTTCCTAAATTATTTTCATGAGTAATTACTACTAGTTTAAACTGTTCTTTCTTAATGTACAGTTTGTATAATTGATAAATATTAATCACCAATAAACCAGTATTGGCAATGATGATAGGAAAGGCAGGTATAAGAATACCATAAGTTATAAAAAAAACATTCCCTGCTACGTTAAACCATCTTGCCTTAATTGTATTTTTAATAATTAAGGCAAATGCTAAGCAAACTGATGCTAGATATCCTATATAAACAATCATTTTGCAAATTAAAACCTTTAGATATAAATTAACTTAAAATTGTATAATTGCATCCTATTAAAACATTTTAAACTCAATTTATGAAAAAAATTTATGGTGCAGTTGTATTATCTGTTGGATTTTTATTTTGCTCGGCACAGAAAATGAGTAAAGACAGTTTGCTTAATTTAATTAGCGATGAGGTTTGTGTAGAAATGTCAAAATCTACTGATAAACTAAAAAAGGAAAACATTGACCAACAGTTAGGATTAATGCTTATGCCAGCCATTTTAAAGCATTTAGATGAAATTCAAGCAATATATAAAATAGAAGATATTAATGAAAAAAACATGTACGAAGTTGGTAAAGATGTTGGGATGCGTTTAGCAGTAAAGTGTGAAAGTTTTTTGAAATTAGTGTCTAATAATCTTGAAGAATTTCAATCATTTGGAACGTCAAAAAAGAAAAATACTAAAAGTAGTTCTACAGTTTCTGGCAATTTTGTAAAACTAACAACAGCAGAAATTAGCTATTTTGAGGTAAAAACAATTTCAGGTAAAACTGAAAAATTGTTTTGGATGGGATATTTCGATGGAGCAGATGACTTATCGACTAGTGTAACTTCACTTACTAATAAAAAAGTAAGAGTGGAGTATGAGGAGAAAGAAGTGTATAAACCAAGTTTAAAAGACTATATCAAAATAAAAGTTGTAACTAAGTTCGAGGTTTTGTAGGCATCATTTAAGTTTCACCTTACAAAATTTGTATTAAAAAAGGCTGTCGTTAATGACAGCCTTTTTTAATTATTCCCAAATTTCATCTTTTCCATCTAACCAAAGTTTTACACTTTCTGTGGTTACACTTTTTGGACGCTCTAAAGGAAACCCTAAAGCTCTGTCCCAGCATAAACTTGCCATTACCCCTAAAGCTCTACTTACAGCAAAAAGTACAGTATAAAATTCATATTCAACCATTCCATAATGCACCAAAAGTGCACCACTGTGGGCGTCAACATTTGGCCATGGATTTTTAATTTTTCCTAAGCTTTGTAAAATAGGAGGTACAGTTTCGTAAATATTCCAAATAGTTTGACAAAGTTTATCATCAGGCATGTGTTTTTTACCAAATTCCATTTGGGCAGTAAATCTTGGATCGGTTTTACGCAAAACTGCATGTCCATAACCTGGAACAACTTTGCCTGAAGCTAAAGTGTCTTTTACATACTGCTCAATTTGCTCTTTAGTTGGGGCATCTGTATTTAATTGGTTTTGCATTTCAAAAACCCATTTTATAACTTCCTGATTTGCCAAACCATGCAAAGGACCAGCAAGTCCATTCATTCCTGCAGCATAGCTTAAGTAAGGGTCGCTCAAAGCACTTCCAACTAAATGTGTAGTGTGGGCACTTACATTACCACCTTCATGGTCTGCATGAATAGTCATGTACAAACGCATCAATTCTTTAAAACTTTCATCTTCGTAGCCCATCATGTGAGCAAAATTTCCAGCCCAATCTAGTAATCCATTTGGTTGAATGTGCTCACTGTTTTTATATTTTCTTCTGTATACATAAGCAGCAATACGTGGTAAACGAGCAATTAAATCCATAGCATCGTCGTAAGTGCTGTTCCAATAATCTTTTTTATTAATACCCTTAGCGTATTCTTTAGTAAAATTGCTTTCAGTTTGTAAAGCCATCACACCAGTAACAAACATTGTCATAGGGTGTGTGTTTATTGGCAAGGCATCAATTGTATGAAAAACATGAGTAGGCACATGGCTTCTTCTTTGCCAAACACTAGTTACATGTTGTACTTGCTCGTCAGTAGGTAATTCACCAAGAAGCATTAACAGAAATAAACCTTCTGGTAAAGGTTCACTACCACCATCAGCTTTTGGTAATTTTTCTTGTAATTCAGGTATGCTGTAACCTCTAAATCTAATTCCTTCTTGGGCATCTAATAAACTAGTTTCTGTAACTAATCCTGTAATGCCTCTCATACCTTGATAAATTTGAGCAAGGGTTACTTCCCCAATCTTTTTTGTTCCATGCTCCTTTATCAAATTTTTAATTTCTGCACTAGCTGTGTTTGCTTTTTCAATAAATTTTTCTTTTATGATACCCATATGGCTTTTTTATTTTATTAAACAAAATTCTTTGGCAATCTGTTGTGAAAGAATTGTTATTTTATTTGTGAAGTACGAATTTTTTTATGATTAAGAAAATTATAGCAGCAATAAACATAAACAACGAAATTTTATTAATGGTATGCATGCTATTTAAAAAACTGCTTTTTGGAGCATTTGGATCTTTTTTTTTGAGAAATAAATACTCCGCAACTTGACTGAAAAATCCCATTTTTTAAATTTTTGCAAATGTAGAGCCAATAAAGTACATTTTAAATTTATTGTTGGTTTTTAAATAATGAATTTTGGAAATTAAAGAATTTTAAATAGTAAACATAAAAACTCAATGCATCTATATTTGCCATAAAATTTTAATATGAGTTTAGAAGCACAAATAATGGACAAAATGAAAGATGCCATGAAAGCAAAAGACGAGGCAACTTTACGTGGGTTAAGAGCTATAAAAGCAGAAATTATAAAAGCTAAAACTGAGCCAGGTGCAGGTGGAGTTGTTACACCTGAAGGCGAAATAAAACTTTTGCAACGTATTGTAAAACAAAGAAAAGATAGTTTAGAAATTTTTACTACTCAAAACAGAGAAGACTTGGCTCAAAAAGAAAGAGAGGAAATTGCAGTAATTGAACAATTTTTGCCAAAACAAATGACCTCAGAGGAACTAAAGGCAACTTTATCGTTAATTATTGCAGAGGTTGGAGCAACTTCTGCAGCAGATATGGGAAAAGTAATGGGGGTTGCAACTAAACAATTGGCAGGTAAAGCTGATGGAAAAGCTATAAGTGCCATGGTTAAAGAAATTTTAGGATAATTTTAATGAAGACTCTACGACTTTTTGCTAGTTGTAAAGTCTTTAGCATTTAATATGTTTATAGATACATTACTTTTAATTGTACTTATTAGTGCCATTTTTAAAGGATATAATAAAGGGTTAATTGTTGCCATATTTTCTTTTGTTGCAATTTTTATTGGATTGGCTGCTGCTTTAAAACTTAGTGCTACTGTAGCAAGCTGGCTCGAAAAAAATACAGGAATTGGCACAAATTGGCTACCATTTATTTCGTTTGCACTAACTATGGTGGGTGTAATTTTTTTGGTAAGATTTTTTGCTTTGATGATTCAAAAAAGTATTGAATTTGCCATGATGGGTTGGATTAATAAATTGGCCGGTGTTACACTTTATGTTGTTTTATATGTAAGTATTTTAAGTATTATTTTGTTTTACATTATTAAAATGAATTTACTAACTCAGCAGCAAGTGCAAGCATCTGTTACTTACGAATATTTTAAAAATTGGGGTAGGGTTGCAATTGATATTTTTAGTGTAATTCTTCCAGTGTTAAAATCTGTGTTTAGTAATTTAGAAAGCTTTTTTCAAACTAAAACAGTTGCGTTTTATTAATGCAAGTAAACAAAAAAATATATTTTCTATCAGATTTTCATTTGGGTGCCCCAAATGCACAGGCTAGTTTAGTTAGGGAGAAAAAAGTGGTTTCTTTTTTAAACTCTATTAAACACGAAGCGTCAGCAATTTTTATAGTTGGTGATATGTTTGACTTTTGGTTTGAATACAAAAATGTAGTGCCAAAAGGCTATACAAGAATTTTAGGAAAATTAGCTGAATTAAGCGATTTAGGTATTCAACTTCATTTTTTTGTTGGCAATCATGATATGTGGATGAGTGGATATTTTGAGCAAGAATTTAATATGCCTGTTTATCATCATCCAAAGGAGTTTGAGTTTAATGGACAGCGTTTTTTAATTGGTCATGGCGATGGCTTAGGTCCACACGATTATGGTTATAAACTTTTAAAAAAGGTATTTAGAAATAAATTTTGTCAGTTTTTATTTGGGTTTGTACATCCATTTATTGGTATTAATATCGCAAATTATTTTAGTAGAAAAAGTAGGCAAAAAACTGGAGCAAGTGATGCCATTTTTCTGGGTGAAGAAAAAGAGTGGTTAGTGCAATATTGTAAGAAAAAACTCGAAACTGAGGAGTTTGATTATTTTATTTTTGGGCATAGACATTTGCCTCTAAACATCAAATTAAACAATACATCAACTTACATCAACTTAGGCGATTGGATTACACATTTTACTTATGCAGTATTTGATGGAGAAAAGGTTGAATTAAAAAAATGGGAAGATTAAGTTTAGTAATATTATTAATGTATGTTTTGGTTTTTAAATGCTTTGCACAAAAAACCAATGTAAATTTTATTGCTTCTAATGTAGAAAATATTGCAGCTGATAATTTAGGAAACTTATATTTAGTTTCTCCCGAAGGGCAAATAAAAAAACTTGATAGTAAGCTAGATTCTGTTGGGCTGTTTAATAACAAACGACAATTAGGTAATATAGATTACATTGATGTTTCTAACCCATTAAAAATTTTAGTTTTTTACAAAAATTTCTCCACCATTTTGGTATTAGATAGGTTTATGAATATTAAGGCTGTAGTTGATTTGCGTAAACAGAATATTTTACAAACATCAGCCATTGCTTTATCGTTTGATAATTTCGTTTGGGTATACGATGAACTAGAAAATAAAGTTAAAAAAGTAGACGAAAACGGCAATGTTTTATTCGAAAGCACTGATTTGAGATTGGTATTTAATGATATAAAACCTATAGAGAAAATTATAGACTCTAATGGAAAATTATATTTATACAATAAAACCCAAGGTTTAATGCAGTTTGATTATTATGGAGCTTTAAAAAAGAAGTTTTCTTTTTTAAACTACAATCAAGTGTGTGTACAACAAGAAAAGTTTTATGGTTTTAAAGACTCAACTATTGAAATTAGCAATATCAACTTACTTACAACTAGCAGCAAAAGCTATCCAATAATTCAAGGGTTTAGTAAAATAGTTTTGCAAGGCAACAAGCTCTATTTTGTAAAAAATAATCAATTGTACACTACAAGCATTAATTAATGAAATCATTTTTACAATACCAATTTTTTAGCAATACTGTACAATCGTATCTTATTGTATTGTTGGTTATTTTATTCGTTTATATTTTTAAACAATATTTATCTAGGTATATTGCCATACTCATTTTTAAATGTTTACAACGCACTTCTATTATTCTAAAAAAAGAAAAATTTGTAGCACTTGTTGTTAGGCCTATTGAGTTGTTTTTGCTGATAATGATAAGCTATATTGCTTTCGATAATTTGCATTATCCAAAAGAATTGTCTTTTCAAGTATTTCATTTTAAGGCACAGCAAATTTTAGAATGTATTGTAAATACTTTATTGGTAAGTATTTTTATTTGGATGTGCTTAAGAATAATTGATTTTATTGCTTTGTTGCTCGAGGAAAAAGCAAATCAAACAAAGGATAATACCGATAATCAATTGATTATTTTTTTTAAAGACTTTTTTAAAATAATATTAATATTAATTGGAATTTTATTAGCCTTAAAATTTGGATTTAATAGAGATATTACAAGTTTGCTTACAGGATTAAGTATTGTGGGTGCAGCCATAGCTTTAGCAACTAGAGAAAGTTTAGAAAATTTAATTGCTTCGTTCATTATTTTCTTTGATAAACCTTTTACACTTGGCGATGTAGTAAAAGTGCAAACATTTACAGGTACAGTTGAAAAAATTGGATTAAGAAGTACAAGAATTCGAACAGATGCAAAAACCTATGTTAGCGTTCCTAACAAACAAATGGTGGATAGTATTATTGATAACTTAAGTTTAAGAACTTTACGAAAAGGAGAACTTAAATTAGATTTTGTAATTCATACAACAGCTCAAAGTTTGCAGCAATATCAACAAGCATTGAACGATTACCTAAGCAAGCAACCAAAAATAATTAAGCACGAAGTTTTATTAGTGGATACTGGAAAAAATGCCCACCATTTGCAAGTTGATTATTTCACAGAAATTGAAACAAGTTTAGATGAGTTTAACCTAATTAAGCAAAATATAAACTATGAAGCAATTTTATTAGCACAACACTTGCAATTGGAGTTTTATGCAGCTAACTAAATGTTTGATAATAATTCATACATAGTGAATAAATTTATAACTCACTAATCAAAGCCTCTAGCTCAGTTAAATAATTTCCGTACAATTTTTTTAAATACCATTTTGTAAAATAATAAATACCAAAGCCAACAGCTAACAAATACCCTACAAGAAATCCATAGAAAAGATTTTTGTTAATATGGTTAGTTGTATTTGAAGCACCATAAGACTTATCTGTTTCTGAAAAATCGAGCCCAATGAAGATTGAAAAAATAAAAGCAACAGGAATAAGAGCTATGGTAAATTGAAAGTATCGTTTGCAAAACTCTTTAATTAAAAGATGCAATTTTACAAGATTAGATTTTATATCGAAGCTACTGTTTAAATGGCTATTAATTCTTTTATATAAATAAAATAAAACAAATGCAAAAGGTACACAAAGCAACGCAAAGCTTCCAAAATAAATAGCAATTCCTCTTTGTTTAGAATAAATGTACACTGCACTGAATGTAATAAAAAATACAATTGTTGATACAATTTCAAAAACTACACTACGTTTTATTTTTTGTATAATTGATGTAGATTTTGTGTGCAAAATATGTTGTAATTCTGCAACAGTTTTTACGCTATCGTTATTAGCTTCTAGCTTTTGATTTAATTGTATTTTCAGCTCATCTAAATTCATACTTTTTCATTTAACTTGTGTTAGAACTGATAATGTTTTTCTGTTTCTTCTTTTAACTTTACTTTTAATCTGTTCATTTTCACAGCAACATTATTAGGTGTAATACCCATAATTTTTCCAATTTCTATATAACTAAAATCTTCTAGGTAAAGCATTACTAAGGCTTTGTCTATTTTGCTTAAATTGCCAATTGCTTTGTACATAGCAATTAATTGTTCTTCTTTTTCTTTACTTGTTTCATCTACAACTTCAGGAAATTCTTCTACTAAAGTTTGTGGTGCTTTTCGCTTGTCTTTTCTTATAAATGTTATGGCAGTGTTTAATGCTACTCTATATAACCAAGTGCTAAATTGACTTTCACCCTTAAAGCTATCAATTGCTTTCCAAGCTTGTAAGCATACTTCTTGAAATAAATCTTCCTTATCTGTACTATTATTCATGTACAAATTGCACACCTTGTAAATTATACGTTGGTGGGTATTTATTAGTTGTATAAATTCTTGCTTTAAAGCCACTATAAAAACTTAATATTTTATGGGTTCTAAAGTGTAGCCAAGTTTTTCGAGTAAGTTAATTACTCCATTTTCACCACCTAAATGGCCAGCACCAACAGCAAAAAAAGTTGGCATTTCGGCCATTGTTTTCTCCATAATCGGAATCCAATTTTTGTTTCTTTTTGTAAGTAAATTATTTTCAAATTCGTCACTCGTGCCAATATCTTTCATAAACTGATAAATTAACTGAATGTTTCTTTTTTTGTATGTACTTAACAGTGATTTCATCATTTGCTTAGAACTATCTAAGTTATAAGCCATTCTATATACTTCCTCTGCTTGTTTTTTTAGTGGAGTAGTATTAAACGATTCTAGTTGCATTTCAATAGTTTCTAAACCATATACAGTGGCGTTATTCTTTTTTGCAATTTTCATGATTTCAGTTTCTGGTTGCACCGATTTTTCACAATCAATCATCTTTAATGATATGGCACTTGTTACCATCATGGGTTTAAAATTATTGTACATCATAGCACCAATACCAGTAATTGCTCTGCATTTTTCGTCGAATATTTTATATTTCTCTTCGCCAAGCAATTCTTTTAACGAGCTATCACTTTTCATTAAAGTCATAGTTTTTAACAGCATAGTCGGATCATCCATTTTTAATTCTCCATATAGTTGCTTCGTGTTGTTAATTGCTTTTTCAAAGGCAGGGGTAATTTCAAAATCACCTTCACACATTAAATGAAAAGTTCCAAAAATGTAAGATGGCTGTGTTATGCCTTTACCAGATATTTTGTATAATAGTGAACTAGAGTCTTTTGTTTGGGCTATTGTAGTAGATAAAAATGCAATGTAAAAAACTATCCAAAGTTTAATTTTCATGTTATTAAATTTATTGAAATATTTGTTGTACTATTTATAAAAATATTACAGAATTGGCTTATTTAAATTGTTGAATATTTAAAATATGCTTGCAAAAGCTATATTCTTGAGTGTCGTTGCTACAAATAACAATTAATTTATTGCTGCAATAGTTTTGTATGAGTTGGTGGTACAAAGCAATGCCTTGCTCGTCTAAATTACTGCAAGGTTCATCTAAAAAAAGTATAGGAGTGTTGCTAAATATTGCTTGGGCTAATTTTAAACGCTGCTTCATTCCGCTGCTAAAATTTTTAATTTGTTTGTTTACAGCTTGTTGCAAATTTACAATTGCTAAAATTTCATGAAATGTTATGTTGTTGTAGAATGGTTTAAATTGATGGTGGAAGTTTAGCAATTCAACTGCTGTCATTTCTTCAACAAGTTCTAAGTAAGGTGCAGCAATGCTTATGTATTTGTGATGATGAATGACATCTATAGTTACACCATTTTCTTCATAAGCTACATTCCCTTTTGTGCACATACTGTAACCAGCCAAACATTGTAGCAAGGTACTTTTGCCACTTCCATTATTGCCAGTTATAGCGTAGTTATTGCCCAATTCAAATTCAAAATTTAGATTTTTGAATATCCAATCTTTTTCGAATTTTTTTGAAATATTATTTGCAATAATCTTCATGCCACAATACTAATTCAATAATTTTTATTTCTATAAAAAAAGAGATTGCACAAGCAATCTCTTTTATAAGTAGTTATAATTTTTTCTCTAAAATCTCTCCAATTTTGAGAAAAAGAAATCTCCTTCAATTATTGCATTTTCATCGCTATCGCTTCCATGAACTGCATTTTCGCCAATGCTTGCAGCGAAATTTTTTCTTATAGTTCCTTCAGCCGCTTGTGCAGGATTTGTAGCTCCAATCAAAGTTCTAAAATCTGCAACTGCATTATCTTTTTCTAAAATAGCAGCAACTATTGGTCCACTGCTCATAAACTCAACTAACTCACCATAAAATGGACGTTCTTTATGTACTTCATAAAATGCACCAGCTTGTGCAGCTGTGAGTTTTATCCATTTCATTGCTTTAATGCTAAATCCTGCTTTTACAATTTGGTCTAAAATTGCACCAGTGTAGCCTTTACTTGTTGCATCAGGCTTAATCATGGTAAACGTTCTATTGCTCATACTTATTTAAAATTTGGCTGCAAATATAGGTGCTACATACTTTTTGATGAATTTATTTGGCTTTTGTATCTTCAAAAATTCTTATTCCCCTTACAATTTTTGAAGTAGCATATAGTGCTTGCTTTTGTTCACAACGTTCAATATCGGCTCTATATTCTGTCATTCTTTCATTATTAAATGATTCTAGAATAGCCATTTTATAATGATTTATAGCATTTGAAAAACTATACATTAATTCTGCTAAACTTCCTCTTTTATGATGAATCCAACTTTTTTCAATAGCTTTAATATTTTTACATTTATCTAAATGTTCGGCCAATTTATCTAATTCTTCGAGTTCAAAATAAATACTTGCTAAATGAAAATAAGGATGAGGATATGATGGATCGTTTTGAATGGCTGCTTTAAAATGTACTTCTGCATTTGCATAATCGTCTAATTGAGTTTTGTATAACCATCCTATACTGTTGTGAGCAGGAGCAAAGCGAGGTTCTTCGTACAAAATAGATTCATATTTAGCAAAAGCTTCATGAAAATTGTTATTTCTAATATCAACTTCAGCTTCTAAAAACAGTTGTTCAACTTTTGTGGTCATTCTTTTGAAAGATTTTTAATAAATATTTTTAATTTTTTTTAAAGTTGGAAATGAAAACTAAATTAATAGTGATACATAAGTACTTGAATAAGCATGTTATTTTGTTGATAACCCTAATTCTTTCCCTTTTTTAATCATTAATTCAAATGCTGCTTGAAAGTTATTTTCAATTTCACCATCTAAAATAGCATCTTTTATGGCTTCTTTAATTATTCCAACCATGGCAACTTGGCCAATGCCAAATGTTTCCATAATTATGTTGCCATTTATTGGTGGCTGCCAGTTTCTTATTTTATCTTTTTCTTCAACGGTTATCATTTTTTGCTTTACCAATGCAAAATTTTGCAAGTATCGTTGTACTTTAAACTTGTTTTTACTTGTAATATCAGCATTGCACAATAACATTAAATCTTCAATATCATTGCCAGCATCAAACAATAACCTCCTTATTGCACTATCTGTAATATTTTCTTTGGTAAGTGAAATTGGACGTAAATGCAATAAAACTAATTTTTGTACATACTTCATTTGGTCGCCCAAGGGAAGTTTTAATTGATTAAAAATTTTAGGAACCATTTTTGCACCAACAACTTCGTGTCCATGAAAAGTAAAACCATGACCTTCCTCAAATCTTTTAGTTGGTGGTTTGCCAATGTCGTGTAGTAATGCAGCCCATCGTAACCAAAGATTATCAGTAGTTTCACAAATATTATCTAATACTTGTAAAGTGTGGTAAAAATTATCTTTGTGCCCTAAACCATCTACAAATTCAGCTCCATGCAAAGCCATCATTTGAGGAAAAATGATGTCTAAAATTCCAGAGTTACTTAGCAAATCCCAACCAATTGATGGTTTGGGAGTTAGCATTATTTTATTTATTTCATCTGTAATTCTTTCTTTAGATACAATTGTGATTCTTTTAGCGTTTTCTTTAATTGCTATAAAAGTATCGTAAGCAATTGTAAAGTTTAACTGAGTGGCAAATCGTATTGCCCTAAGCATTCGTAAAGGATCGTCACTAAAAGTTATATTAGGATCTAACGGTGTTTTTAACACACCTTTTTGTAAATCTTTCTGACCATCAAATGGATCAATTAGTTTTCCATAATTGTTTTTGTTTAAACTAATTGCTAAAGCGTTAATGGTAAAATCTCTTCTATTTTGATCATCTTGCAAATTACCATTTTCTACATTAGGTTTTCTAGAGGTGGCGATATAACTTTCTTTTCTTGCACCAACAAATTCAATTTCAAAAACCTTACCTTCTTTATCAAAAATTTTAATTTGTGCTGTTCCAAAATTTTTAAAAAAAGCAACAGTTGGCGATGGATTAAATTTAGCTGCAACATGATGTGCAAGTGCTATTCCATCACCAATACAAACAATATCTAAATCTTTTGTTTTGCGATTTAAAATTTTATCTCGCACAAAACCACCAATTGCATAACATTCTACTTGGAGCTCTGTAGCTGCAGCTGCAATTTTTTTAAGCAGAAAGCTTTCCCACGATGAAATGTCAATATCCATGCAGTTAATGTTAAAATTGGTTTTACAAGTGTTTAGGTAAAGTATTTAAGCTAGAAAATGAATGAAATTTAAAACTTTATAAGTTCTTCATTTTCATCAAAAAAATGATACTCAACAATATGATAATTCATATTTGCAACCACATTTAATTTTACTTTATACTTTCTTCTCCACTTACTTACAATACTTATAAACCAACCTTTACTTAAGTGGCTATAAACAATTGGGTTAACTTGAAGTTGTAATTTTTTGTGAGCGTGAGTAGCTAAATAATGTAATTTCTTTTCAATTTCATCTTCTAGTAAAAGTGTGCTACCTATTTTACCTGTGCCATTACAAGCTGGGCAATCTTCGCTAGTAATTATATTAACTTCAGGCTTCATACGTTGCCTAGTTAATTGCATTACTCCAAATTTTGAGATTGGCAAAATTGCATGTCTTGCTCTATCGGCTTTCATAAAATGTTCCATAGCATCTTGCACTTTCTTTTTATTGTCGGGCAATTTCATGTCTATGAAATCAATTATTATAATTCCACCAATATCTCTTAATCTAAGTTGACGAGCAATTTCTTCGGCAGCTTCTAAATTGGTTTGTAAGCTATTTTCTTCTTGGTTGTTGCTAATACTTTTGTAACCACTATTTACATCAATTACGTGTAATGCCTCAGTATGTTCAATAATTAAATAAGCACCACTATCTAAATTTACTGTTTTGCCAAAACTACTTTTTACTTGTTTTGTAATGCCATATTGCTCAAACATATTGTTTGTAGTGCCATGGTATTGCACAATATCGGCTTTATGTGGAGCAATTTTGGTGATGTAGTTTTTAGTTTCTGTAAAGATGTTTTTATCGTTAATTACAACTTTATTAAAATCTTCGTTTAGCAAATCTCTAAGAATAGAAGTTGTTTTGGTTTGCTCACTCAAAATTTTCGAAGGAGCTACTGCACCTTTAAGATTTTGTTGTAAGTCGTTCCAATTTTTTGTAAGTTCAATAAGGTCTTGATGCAACTCTGCAGTAGATTTACCTTCGGCAGCAGTACGTACAATAATGCCCATGTTTTTGGGCTTTATGGCTTCAATAATTTTTTGTAATCGTTTACGTTCTTCACTAGCGTGAATTTTTTTGCTAATTGCTAATGAAGTATTGAATGGTGTAAGTACTATAAATCTTCCTGGTAAACTAATTTCACAGCTTAGCCTTGGGCCTTTTGCAGCTATGGGCTCTTTTAAAATTTGAACTAGTATATGTGGTTTACCACTTAATACTTCGTTTATTTTACCTGTTTTAAGAATTTCAGGCTCAGGTGTAAAGTTTGCGAAATCAAAATTTCCATTAGGCAAAATAGCCTGTTGTGTAAATTTTAAAATACTATTTGCATAGGGCGATAAATCGGTATAATGCAAAAAAGCATCTTTTTCATAGCCAACTTCTACAAAAGCAGCATTTAATCCGGGTATTAGTTTTTTAACTTTACCCAAATACAAATCACCAACGGCATAATTACTTTCTATATTTTCGTTGTGTAGTTCTACTAGCTTCTTGTCTTCCAATAAAGCAATTTCAATGCCCGTAGATGAGGCATTAACCAACATTTCTTTGTTCACTTTCTTCTAATAATGTAATTTAATTTTACAGTAATGTGCTGTAAAAAAATCTAAGTTGTTTGCAGTAACTACAATAAGTGAAGGAAAGGAGAGGAGGATAATAATTGATGCAAACAAATCATAAATACTGAATGCTTTATGATGGATAAGGCTCATAAAGCATTCAGATAGAATACAATAGATAACTATTTTTTATTCTTTTTATGACGATTTTTTCTTAAACGTTTTTTGCGTTTGTGTGTAGCAATTTTATGACGTTTTCTTTTTTTACCACAAGGCATACTCTAAAATTTAAATTTATGTTTTATAATAATTTTCAAAAAACTATTGCAGTGCAACAATTCTTTTTTCAATTTCCTTTTTTATAATGTCTTCTTTTACTAAATCTTTTGTTTTTTTATACCAAACTATTGCTTCTTTTTTGTTATTACTTAGCTCGTAACATTCTGCCAAATTTATATTGGCACTCAGGTTATTAGGCTCTGCTTTTGCAATAATTAAAAAGCGTTCTATAGCTTTATCGTATTGTCCACTTTTTCTTCCACCTAATCCTAAAATTTGTTGTGCATACAAGTTGTTAGGGTTTTTGTTGGCGATTTCTCTAACAGGCAATATAAATTGCATAGGACTAGAACTGTGCAAACCACCAAGCATATAACAAGCACCAAGTGCAATAGTCGCAGAATCGTTTTTGGGATTAATACTCAAGATTTTTTTTAAAAGAACTTCTGCTTCGCCAGCTAACCAATGTTGATAAGTAGCGTCGCCATTAATCAACAACTCATCTATAAATTGTTGGGCGGCGAATGTGAGGCTTTTTTCTGAATTTTCCAACTTTGCTATTTCAGCATTATAAAATGCATAAGGTGCAAATATTTTTGCACTATCTCTCCAAAATTTGGCTAATTGATGTAAACTATGTAACTGAGCGTCGCCAGGTTTGCTAGCTAAATTTTCTAAAAGAGCTAATTTTTGTGTTTGAGTAGCACTTATACTTTCTTTAGATTTACTAAGTATTTGATTGAAGCTCAACTCTTTATGATCATGATTGGTTTGTTCACCAGCTGTTGTAGTTGGTACATTTACTTTTTTATTTGGATTAACTTCTTTTCCTACTAATAATATAAATAGAAGTAAGGTTAATGAACCTGCAATAAGAAACCATTGATTACGCTGCACTTAATTTTTTTTTGCAAATTTAGGCAGGTATGTGGCTATTTTTCACTTCGGCTATAAATTCTTTTGAAGGTTTAAATGCTGGGATAAAATGTTCAGGGATTTCCACAGCTACATTTCGTTTTATATTTCTACCAATTTTGGCAGCTCTTTTTTTGGTTAAAAAAGTTCCGAAGCCTCTTACATAAATATTTTGCCCCTGGCTCATTTGTGTTTTAATTTCCTTGAACAGCGATTCTAGGGTAACTAAAACATCAACTTTAGGAATACCAGTTTTATCTGCAATTACTGTAACCAAGTCAGCCTTTCTCATAAAAAATACCTTTTTATTTGTTTAATAAATTAAAAGTATAGTAATTTATAACTCAAACAAAATATTTTTTATTATTGAGATACATTTGGTTACAATTTAAATATTATTTAATCTATAACTAGTTGTATAATAGTATTTTGTAAAATTATTTTAATTGATAAAAAAAATTAAAAATTATAGTTTATACCTTGTTTAATTGTTTTTCAATTGTTTGAAACATTAATCCAAGTATTACCACAGCTAGGGCACCTACAACATTTAGCCACAAAAATCCAAGACCAATAATTTTGTTTTTATCTAGTACAAAAAGTGTTACAACTATAATTTCACCAACAATAGCAGCTATTAAAACTGATTTTGATTGTACACTTTTGCAATAAAATGCAACTAAAAAAATACCTAAAATTACCCCATAAAATAAACTACCTAGCACATTTACAGCTTCAATTAAACTGCCCATTCCAGATGCAAATTGAGCTACTACAATACAAAATACACCCCATAAAAAAGTGTACATTTTACTAAGTTTAAACTCTTGTGCTTCGGTTTTTGGTTGTTTTATAAACCTATTGTGAAAATCTATCATAGTGCAGCTTGCTAAACTATTTAAAGCTGCTGCAATACTACCCCAAGCAGATAAGAATATGATTGCAATTAATAAACCAACAAGGCCTGCAGGTAAATAATCTATTACAAATCTTAAAAAAATATAATTAGTATCGTTAGGACTAGCAGCTGCATTTGAAGTTTTAATGATTTGTTTGGCTTCTTTTCTTAAACTTTCTTCTTGTGTTTTAAGTGTAATAATTTTTTTTGAAATTTCTTCTGAAACACTTTTGCTTTGAGCATTTTTAAGGAATTCTTCGCCTAATTTATTTTTTAAAATTTTAATGCTATCATACTTTTGTTGTACTTGAGTATATTCTTTTTTAAATGGCGATTCTAAAACTTTGTTTTCTACACTTTTATCAAAATAAATTGGGCTTTTGTTAAATTGATAAAAAGTGAACATGAGCACTCCAATTAGTAAGATAAAAAACTGCATAGGAATTTTCACAAGCCCATTCATTAAAAGTCCTTGCTTACTTTCTTTATCATTCTTAGCTGTAAGGTATCTACCTACTTGGCTTTGATCAGTTCCAAAATAGCTTAGTGCCAAAAAAAAGCCACCAATAATTCCACTAAAAATATTGTATTTATCTTGCCAATCAAATCCTTTTTCAGTAAATCCTGTTGTTATAACATTCATTTTTTCGTTTACATTACCAATTGCAATGGCATCAGAAAAACTAAAATTGTTAGGGAGCAATTTTATCATGTAATAACCCGATAAAAACATTCCAATAAATATAATTATTAGCTGAAAAGTTTGTGTGTAGGCAACAGCTTTTGCACCTCCACTTACAGTATAAATAATTAAGAGTCCACCCATAAAAATATTGGTGTAAAAAATATCCCAACCTAATAATGATGATAATATTATTGATGGAGCGTAGATGCTTATTCCTGTGCTTAAACCTCTTGAAATTAAAAATAATAACGCAGTAAAACTCCTAACTTTAATATCAAATCTTTGCTCTAAAAATTCGTAAGCTGTAAAAACTTTTAGTTTACTAAATAGTGGTACAAATGTTATGCAAAGCACTATCATGGCCAATGGTAATCCAAAGTAATATTGCACAAATCGCATACCATCGGTAAAAGCTTGTCCTGGTGCCGATAAAAAAGTAATGGCACTAGCTTGAGTGCCCATAATACTTAATAAAACTAAATACCAAGGCATGCTTCTGTTACTTAAAAAGTAACCTTCTAAGTTTTTAGAAGCACTGCTTTTATACAAACCATAACCAATAATAAAAGTAAGTGTGGCAATTAATACAATCCAGTCTAAAATATGCATGGCTAAACAATAGTGGGTAAAGGTATATGTTAATCTAAATCAACAAAAATGGATTATAATTTATTCAATAAAACTTTTTAATTGAATTTTTATGATTTATGATTTTTGAAACATTCTAAGCTTTATATCTCAACTTAAGTGCAAGGTATATATTTGCAACCTTTATGAATGTACTTGAGTTATTGAGTAAATTTCAAAACTCCCCCCAGTTAAAAGAATTGGTGGCCAATATTTTATTGCCTACCCAACAAATTTTCTTAAAAAACAGTAATGGCAGCAACACACCTTTTGTATTGGCAGAGCTTTTTAATGCCAAAAAACTACACAATAACATACATGTTGTAGTACTGAATGATAGCGATGAAGCTGCTTATTTTCACAATGCCATAGAAAACATAACACAGTCGTTACAGTTATATTTTTTTCCATCTTCTTTTAAAAATCGAAAAAATTTTAGTCTTTTAAACAGTAGCAATGTAATGCTACGTACTGAAGCATTAACAAAGCTATCTCAGCCATCTGAATCTGGTAATCACAATGCACTCATTATCACATATCCAGAAGCATTATTTGAAAAAGTTGTGTTGCCTAAAACATTGCACAACAATATTATTTTCATAAAAGCAAATGATACTTTAGATGTAGATGGGTTGATGGAATTGTTTGTGATGTATGGATTTAAAAGAACTGATTTTGTGTATGAACCAGGGCAATTTGCCCTACGTGGTGGAATTTTAGATATCTATAGTTTTGGAAATGATAAACCTTATAGGGTAGAACTATTTGGAAACGAAGTAGATAGCATTAGAATATTTGATCCTCAAACGCAATTGAGTGAACGAAAACTTTTACAAGTTAGCATTATACCTAATGTTGAAACTCAATTTGACACTAAAGAAAAAGTTTGTTTACTAGATTTTCTACCTGAAAAAACCAATTATTGGCTCAAAGATTGGGACATAATTAAAGATAAAATTAATATTCAAGAAGAGGAGCTAGGTGCATATTTAAAAATTAAAGAGCAATTTGTTTCTTCTAAAGAAGAAGTTGATGACGAAGAAACTAAGCTTATTAAAAACGTAAGCTTACAAGACTTTGTGCCTGCAACCACCATTGAGCGATTATTGGCCAACAATACTATTATTGAGTTTGGTTTACATTCTACATTCAATTATAGCAACAATGTAAAGCCTGTAATCATTGAATTTAACACCCATCCACAACCAAGTTTTAATAGAAATTTTGAATTACTGATAAAAAATTTAAAAGACTTTGAAGCTAATGGTTACGAAATTTACTTGTTTGCCGAGCAAGCCAAACAGCTCGAAAGGTTGTATACAATTTTTAAAGATTTGCAAACTGAAATTAATTTTGTTCCAGTTCCTTACAGCATTCATGAAGGATTTATTAATCACCAATTAAAAGTTGTTTGCTACACAGATCATCAAATTTTTCAGCGTTATCATAAGTATAAAGTAAAACAAGCCTTTAGTAAAAACAAGGCTCTTACTTTAAAAACTTTACAAGATTTGCATCCAGGAGATTTTGTAACACATATTGATCATGGAGTTGGGCGTTATAGTGGCTTGCAAAAATTAGATATCAATGGTAAACTTCAAGAAGCAGTAAGAATTATTTATAAAGATAGTGATGTACTTTATGTTAATATAAACTCACTTCACAAAATTTCAAAGTTTACTGGTAAAGATGGTACAGAGCCAAAAGTAAATAAGTTGGGCAGTGAAGTATGGGCAAAACTTAAAGAAAAAACTAAGAATAAAGTAAAAGAAATTGCCTTTGATTTAATAAAATTATATGCTCAGCGTAAAGCACAGCAAGGCTTTGCATTTTCGCCAGATAATTATATGCAAATTGAATTAGAAGCCAGTTTTTTATATGAAGATACACCCGACCAAGCTAAAGCAGTTGCAGATGTAAAACGAGATATGGAGCTACCTGCACCTATGGATAGATTAGTTTGTGGTGACGTAGGATTTGGCAAAACTGAAGTAGCCATAAGGGCTGCCTTTAAAGCTGTTGTAGATGGTAAGCAAGCTGCAATACTTGTGCCTACCACAATTTTAGCTTATCAGCATTATCAAAATTTTAAAGAAAGATTTAAAGATTTTCCTGTAACTGTAGATTTTATAAATCGCTTTAAATCTTCTAAAGAAAAAAAAGAAACTTTAGAAAAACTACAACAAGGCAAAATTGACATTATTGTAGGTACCCATGCCTTACTTGGCAAAGACACAAAATTTAAGCAGTTGGGTTTGATGGTAATTGATGAAGAGCAAAAATTTGGTGTGGCACATAAAGAAAAATTGAAGCTATTAAAAACAAATGTTGATAGCCTTACCCTTACTGCAACACCCATACCAAGAACTTTACAATTTAGTTTAATGGGTGCAAGAGATTTAAGTATAATTAATACTCCACCGCCAAATAGACAACCCATACAAACTGAGGTTCAACCATTTAATATTGAAGCTATTAGAGATGCTATTTATTATGAAACTAGTAGAGGAGGGCAGGTTTTCTTTATTCACAACAGAGTAAATGGTTTGCCCGAAATGTGTGCTTTGATTGCAGCTCAATGTCCTGATTTATCCATTTCTTATGCACATGGGCAAATGGAAGGTGATAAATTAGAGGAGCGAATTTTAGATTTTATTGATAAAAAATTTGATGTTTTAGTTTGTACCAATATTGTTGAAAGTGGCGTAGATATTAGTAATGTAAACACTATCATCATAAATAATGCACACCAATTTGGATTAAGCGACCTTCATCAACTAAGAGGAAGGGTAGGGCGTAGTAATAAAAAAGCTTTTTGCTATTTGCTTGCCCCTCCATTGGGTACTTTACCTGCAGATAGCAGAAAAAGATTACAAACTTTAGAGCAGTTTAGCGACTTGGGAAGTGGTTTTCAAATAGCCATGAGAGATTTAGATATTCGTGGTGCAGGAAACATGCTTGGTGGAGAACAAAGTGGATTTATGGCAGATATTGGTTTTGAAATGTATCAAAAAATTTTAAACGAAGCCATAAGAGAACTAAAAAGAAAAGATTTTAAAGATTTGTTTAAAGAAGAAATTAGCAAGCAAGATGATTATGTTGAAGATTGTACCATTGATACAGATTTAGAAATACTAATACCTGATGAGTACGTTGAAAGTATAACAGAGCGTTTAAGTCTTTATACAAGATTAGATAATTGTGAAAAACAAGAAGATTTAGAAGCTTTTAAACTTGAAATGATTGATAGATTTGGCCCAATGCCTTCAGCAGTTGAAGATTTATTTATAACTGTTCAATGCAGATGGTTAGCTGTGCAACTTGGGTTTGAGAAAATGAGTTTGAAAGAAAATGTTATGCGTTGTTACTTCATAAATAAAAATGACAGCCCCTACTTTGAGAGTGATTTGTTTAAAAATATCTTAGGATATATACAAACTGATGTTAATAATGCCCATTTAAAACAAGTTGCCAAAAACTTTTTATTGGTAGTTAACGATATCAAAGGCATGAGTAACATGCTTCGGTTTTTATCATTAATGGTTAAAGGAGTTATAAAACCTTCAACATAGTTTAATTTGTTGCACCAACAAGTAACCAATTTTCAAGCATTTGTTTTCCTAAAGGAGTTAATATACTTTCAGGATGAAATTGTACCCCTTGAATATCATAGTAATTATGTTGCATGGCCATTACATATCCATGTTCATCAGTTGCAGTGATGGTTAAATCTTTCGGAAAATTTTCTTTGCTTACAACCCAACTATGATATCTGCCAACTAAAGATTGATTTGGAATGTTTTGTAAAATAGATGTTTTAATTTGGCTATTTGTTGGAATTTCAGCAGCATCAACTAAGTTTATAGGCATGGCTAAACCATGGTAAACATCTTTTAAATTTATCAATGTTCCTCCAAAAACTTCCCCAATTGCTTGATGACCTAAACAAACTCCTAAAATGCTTTTAGTAGCTGCATATTGTTTAATTAATGGCTTAAGTAAACCTGCTTCATCAGGAATTCCTGGACCCGGTGATAGTACAATTT
Organism: Chitinophagaceae bacterium; assembly: GCA_049242865.1. Classification (GTDB taxonomy): domain Bacteria; phylum Bacteroidota; class Bacteroidia; order Chitinophagales; family Chitinophagaceae; genus CAIVPM01. The sequence continues at coordinate 23,595 of JBMLOR010000270.1, forward strand.
TATCGTAATTGTTTATGGCTTCTAACGAAATTTCATCATTTCTAAATACGTCAACTTTTTGTTGTGTAATATGCTCTACTAAATGCACCAAGTTGTATGTAAACGAATCGTAATTATCAAAAACGAGTATCTTATTATTAGTCATGTATTTTAAAAGCTTAGCCAACAAAAATAGCTACATAAAAATATGTAGCTATTAAATTTATCAAAAAATGAATCTATTAATTTAAACTTGCTAAAGTAGCATTAATTGCTTCGAAATTTGGTAAGTCGCCAGCACTTTCTAAAACTTCTGCATATTGTACAATACCATCTTTATCAATTACAAATGCACTTCTTTTACTTACGCCTTTCATCCATCCAATAAAGCTATCATAAATAGCACCATAACTTGTAGAAACTTCTTTATTAAAATCGCTTAGTAAATCAAAGTTTAAACCTTGTTCTTCTTTAAATTTCGCAAGTGTAAATGGACTATCAACTGAAATTCCAAGTACTGTTGCATTGGCGTTATTATATTGTGCAATATTATCTCTTACACTACACAACTCTTTGGTACAAACACCTGTAAATGCCATTGGAAAAAATAATAGCAATACATTTTTGCCTTTTAAATTTTCTAAACTTACTTTTTCATTCATTACAGTAGTAGGTAATGTAAATATTGGTGCTACAGTTCCTGTTGTAATACTCATGGTTTTATTTTTTATTTAATTTTTTTAATTCAAAAGCAAATGTAGTTTAAAGCAATTAAGATAAATCTGTTTTTAAATCAATATACTTTAAAAATTCAGTTTTTGTAGCATCATTTTTAAAAGCACCACTATAAAAAGCAGTCACTGTGGTACTTGTATCATCTTCAACGCCTCTGCTACTTACACATAAATGTTTTGCATCAATTAAAATGGCAACATCTTCTGTGCCTAATACTTCAACCAATTTTTTGCCAATTTGCATGGTTAAACGTTCTTGTACTTGTGGGCGTTTTGCAAAATATTCTACTAATCTATTCAACTTACTTAAACCAATAACTTTACCATTGCTAATGTAAGCAACATGGGCTTTACCCACTATTGGTACAAAGTGGTGTTCACAATTGCTATAAAAACTGATATTTTTTTCTACAAGCATTTCATTGTACTTGTATTTATTATCAAACAAGGCCATGTTTGGCATGTTTGCAGGATTAAGACCTTGAAATATTTCCTTAACATACATTTTTGCAACTCTTTTTGGAGTGCCTTTTAGGCTATCATCAGTTAAGTCTAAGCCTAAGGTTTCCATAATTGCCTTAAATTTTTCGGCAATAATTTCTATTTTTTCATCGTCAGATTTTTCAAAGGCATTATCAACCATAGGTGTTTCTATAGAAGTTAATACATGGTTATCGCCCATTTCGTCTATTAAAATGTCACTCAATTCTATTTTATTATTATTAAGCTGGATATTCAACAAAGTTTCGCTCGGTTTCATACAATTTTATTTTTAATTCTAATTTATTATCAATTTCTGGTCTTAAAAGGTTGTAAATAACTACTGCAATATTTTCGGCAGTTGGGTTTAAATTTTTAAATTCTTCGGTATCAAGGTTTAAATTTTTGTGGTCAAACTTGCTGGTGACTTTTGTTTTTATTAAATCACTCAATAGTTTGGTGTCCATTACATAACCTGTTTCAGGATCAATGTCACCAACTACTTTCACAATCAATTCGTAATTGTGGCCATGATAATTGGGTAAATTACATTTTCCAAAAACCTTATCGTTTTGTTCTTGCGACCAATGTTTGTTGTGTAAACGATGAGCACTATTAAAATGTTCTTTTCTAAAAACGGCTATTTTGTTCATTAAAATTTATTCTACTTGCAAAAATTTAAAAGCAGCCCAATAAAAGTGTGTTATTTATGCTCGGCTTTTAACAGAAATGCAAAGTTAACTGAATATAACAACAACCACTTTTTTATTTTGTTTAAAATTTTACAAAAAAAGTTAAACAATTTTTTAGGTTGGTTTTGGTAATCAGTAAATCTATAAATTAAAGTAAAATTTAGGTTGTTTATTTGCTTCAATATTTTAACATGATAAAGTTTGAGCAATTTATTTTAGATAATGGTTTAAATGTAATTATACACGAAGACAAAAGCACACCAATGGCTGTAGTAAATGTTTTATACAATGTTGGTGCAAGAGACGAAAACCCAACTAAAACTGGTTTTGCACATTTGTTTGAGCATTTAATGTTTGGAGGTAGTATTAACATTCCAAATTATGATGAGCCTTTGCAAATGGCAGGTGGTGAAAACAATGCCTATACAACTAACGACCTTACAAATTATTATATACAGCTGCCTGCACAAAATATTGAAACTGCTTTTTGGTTAGAAAGTGACAGAATGCTTAGCTTGGCCTTTAGTGAAAAAAGTTTAGAAGTTCAGCGAAAAGTAGTTTGTGAAGAGTTTAAAGAGCATTACATCAATAAACCTTATGGCGACGTTTGGGCTAAAATGAGGGATTTGGCTTATACGGTGCATCCTTATAAATGGATGACTATAGGTAAAGAATTGAGCCATGTTGAAAATGCTACTTTACAGGATGTTAAAGATTTTTTTAAGAAACATTACAATCCTAGTAATGCCATTTTAGTTGTTGCAGGCAATATAAAAACAGCAACAGTTTTGCCTTTAATAAAAAAATGGTTTGGCAGCATTCCTAGCGGCGAAAAATACGTTCGTAATTTACCTAAAGAACCTAAGCAGTTACAAGCAAAAGTTCTTGAACATAAAGCCAATGTGCCTTTAGATGCACTTGTAAAAACTTGGCATGTTGATAGTAGATTAAATAAAGGTTATTATGTAACAGACTTAATAACTGATATTTTGGGTGGGGGAGGAAGCAGCAGATTGTATGAAAAATTAGTAAAAGAAAAACAAATTTTTGCCAACATTGATTGCTATCATTTTGGAAGCATTGAAAATGGATTATTAGCTATTGAAGGAAAATTGGTTAAAGGAAAAACTATGGACGAGGCCGAAGCTGCTATTAATCAAGAAATTGACAGTTTAACACAAAATATAATTGCTGATAAAGAATTACAAAAAGTAATTAACAAAACTGAAAGCACTATTGCTTTTGAAGATATGGCATTGATGAGTAGGGCCAATAGCTTAGCTTTTTATGAGTTGATTGGTGGTGCTAGCTTAATGAATACTGAGTTAGAAAAATACCATCAGATTACGGCACAAGACATTTTAAACTATGCTCAAGAAATTTTTAATGTAAATAATAGTAGTACTTTGAGGTATTTTAGTGAGGCATAAATTGTTGAAACTTTATATTTAACCTTTTTAAAAAAGCAGGGCAATACATCCCTGCTTTTTTATTCTCTCAAAATTAAACACATATTAAACCATAATACCCCAAACATCTATATTTGCAGCACATGAAGAATATTAGAAACTTTTGCATTATTGCTCACATCGATCACGGAAAAAGTACATTAGCCGATAGGTTGCTCGAACATACCAAAACCATTACAGAACGTCAAATGATGAATCAAGTTTTGGATGATATGGATTTGGAGCGTGAAAAAGGAATTACCATTAAAAGTCATGCTATACAAGTTGACTATAAATACAAAGGTGAAAATTATACTTTAAATTTAATTGACACACCTGGCCACGTAGATTTTAGTTACGAAGTTAGCCGTGCATTAGCTGCTTGTGAAGGAGCATTACTTTTGGTAGACGCTAGCCAAGGTATACAAGCACAAACTATAAGTAACTTATACTTAGCATTAGAAAATGATTTAGAAATCATTCCAGTTATCAATAAAATTGATATGGATGGTGCTATGATACCTGAAGTTACCGATCAAATAGTTGATTTAATTGGCTGCAAACCCGAAGAAATTTTATTGGCTAGTGGAAAAAGTGGTATTGGTATCGAAGAAATTTTAACAGCAATTTGTGACAGAATTCCTGCTCCAAAAGGCAATCCTGATGCCCCATTACAAGCCCTAATTTTTGATAGTGTATTTAATAGTTTTAGAGGTATAATTGTGTATTACAGAATAATGAATGGTACACTTAGAAAAAATTCTAAAATTAAATTTATTGCCACAGGGGCAGAGTATGATGCTCAAGAAATTGGTATTTTAAAATTAGGAATGGAAGCCAAAGATGAAGTTGGTTGTGGCGATGTGGGATACATTATTACAGGAATAAAAAATGCTAAAGAAATAAAAGTGGGCGACACACTTACTGTAACAGGAAGTGTTGCTGAAGGTATAAAAGGTTTTGAAGAAGTAAAACCAATGGTTTTTGCAGGTATTTTCCCAGTTGAAACTGATGCTTTTGAAGAGTTGAGAGATTGTATGGAAAAACTGCAATTGAATGACGCAAGTTTAACTTTTGAACTCGAAACTTCACAAGCTTTAGGATTTGGGTTTAGATGCGGTTTCTTGGGTTTATTGCACATGGAAATTATCCAAGAAAGATTAGAACGTGAGTTTAATCAAACTGTAATTACTACAGTTCCCAACGTTAGTTTTATAGCTTACTCTACCAAAGGTGAAAAAATATTGGTGAACAATCCTGCCGATATGCCAGATGCCACAAAATTAGATAGGATAGAAGAACCTTACATTAAAGCTCAAATTATCACCCAAAGTGATTATATAGGTAATATAATGACCCTTTGCTTGGGTAAAAGAGGAAATTTGGTAAGTCAAACCTACATTACACCAACAAGAGTTGAACTTAATTTTGAAATGCCATTAACAGAAATAGTTTTTGATTTTTATGATAAGTTAAAGTCTCAAACTCGTGGTTATGCAAGTTTTGATTATCATCCTATTGGTTATAGAGATGCTGATATTGTAAGAATGGATATTCTTTTAAATAGTGAGAAGGTAGATGCTTTAGGTTGCTTGATTCATAGAAGTAGATCCCAAGATTTTGGAAGAAAATTATGTGAAAAGCTGAAAGAGTTACTTACTCGTCAACAATTTCAAATTGCTATTCAAGCAGCTATTGGTGCAAAAGTAATAGCAAGGGAGAATATTAGTGCCATGAGAAAAGACGTAACTGCAAAATGTTATGGTGGTGATATTTCGCGTAAACGTAAGTTGTTAGAAAAACAAAAAGAAGGTAAAAAACGTATGCGTCAAATAGGAAGTGTGGAAGTTCCTCAAGAAGCATTTTTAGCAGTGCTTAAGTTGGATTAAAGTTAGTTGGAAGATTATATTAAGATTGAAAATTGTTTAATTGACTAATTGTCAAATTATCAAATTAACGAATTATGAACCGTATTGCCGAAAGTGAATTAATAATTAATAGCCGTGGTGCTGTTTATCATATAGATTTAAAAGCCGACGAATTAGCAGATACTGTTATTACAGTTGGCGACCCTGGTAGGGTAGCAGAAGTTAGTAAACATTTTGATAGCGTTGAAGTAAAACAACAACATAGAGAGTTTATTAGCCATACGGGTTATGTAGGCAAAAAAAGAATAACTGTAATTTCTACAGGTATTGGTCCTGATAATATTGATATTGTATTAAACGAGTTAGATGCAGTAAAAAATATCAACTTTGAAACAAGAACTATAAATCAAAATTTACAGCAATTAACTATAATAAGATTAGGCACATCAGGTTCACTACAAGCAGATATTCCTGTTGATAGCCTTGTGGCAGGTACTCATGGTTTGGGATTAGATAATTTACTGCATTATTATCGACTGCAAATGAATAGCGAAGAACAACAATTGTTGCAACATTTTGTGGCTCATACAGGTTTAACAGGTTCAGTTCAACCCTATATTTCTTCGGCAGGTTCAAGTGTTTTAAAACATTTTGCTACAGATACTTTTCATAATGGAATAACAGTAACTTGTCCTGGTTTTTATGGCCCACAAGGCAGAGTGCTTAGATTAGGATTAAGTAATCCTAACTTAGTTGAAAACCTCACTAGCTTTAATTTTGGTACTCACCGAATTAGTAATTTTGAAATGGAAACAAGTGCCATTTATGGTTTAGGTAAAATGCTTGGGCATCAATGTTTAAGTGTAAATGTTATTGTTGCCAATAGGGTAAGAAAAGAATTTAGTAAAGATGGTGCCAAAGCGGTTGAACATTTAATAAAAACTTGCTTAGGTATTATTGAAAATATATAATGATATAGAGCTGTTAAATTTAAAAAAGCGATTGTTCAACAATCGCTTTTTTAGTGTTTACAACAATTTAAAATGGAAGTTTATCTCCAACCATCACCATCTAATAAATTACCCAAGCCACCTAAAACACTACCTTCTTCTTTTCTTTGATAAGTACCATAAGCCAAAATTCTTCCAGCTAATCTGCTTATTGGTAAACTTTGTAGCCATACTTTCCCAGGACCTCTAAGTGTTGCAAAAAACAAACCTTCGCCACCAAACAAAGTATTTTTTATACCACCAACAAATTGAATATCATAATCAACACCTGCAGTAAAACCAACAATACAGCCAGTATCAACTTTTAAAAGCTCGCCAGGTTTTAATGTTTTTTCTTGCACAAATCCACTTGCATGTAAAAAAGCTAGTCCATCACCTTCCAATTTTTGCATTATAAAACCTTCTCCACCAAAGAGGCCTGTACCTAGTTTTCGTTGAAATTCAATGCCAATATTCACACCCTTAGCTGCACATAAAAATGAGTCTTTTTGACAAATAATTTTATTGCCTAAAGTATGTAAATCAATAGGTATAATTTTTCCTGGATAAGGGCTTGCAAAGCTTACTCGTTTTTTGCCATAGCTGGTGTTAGTAAAAGCTGTCATAAATAAACTTTCACCAACTAACATTCTTTTACCTGCACTAAAAAGTTTTCCAAGTAGTCCATTATTTTGTTGAGCACCATCGCCAAAAATGGTTTCCATGGCTATTCCATCGTCCATCATCATAAAAGCACCTGGCTCGGCAATAGTAGTTTCGTTGGGGTCGAGTTCAACTTCTACATATTGCATTTCTTCTCCATAAATTCTGTAATCAATTTCGTGATTTTGTCGCATGATTTTTGTTTTTTTTAATTTGTTGTTAGAATCTTCAAAATATTACAATTAAACTTTAGTTTCCTAAATTATTAATCATTTCTAAAAATTCTGTTTTTTTTCGGTGTGAAACTTCAATTTCAGAATTATCGTCCATAATTACTAAACCACCTCTACCTTTTTGGTATTCTTTAATGTAAGTTAAGTTTATTAAATGAGAATGATGAATTCTACAAAACATTCTTTTGGGTAATAAGTCTTCGTATTCTTTTAAGCTTTTAGAAGATAATTCAACATTGCCATCGTTTAAATAAAATTTGGTATAATTTCCTTCGGCTTTTAAACGAATAATCTTTTCAATTTCTTGAAAGCTAATACCATTTAAATTTACTATTCCTATTTTTTTTAAACCCGGTTTTGATATGTTTAAGTTAGATATTAGATTATTAATTTTATCAAAAGCATTTTTATTTTCAATATTAAAAATAGCTTTTGAAATTGCCGATTTAAGCTCTTCAATATTTACTGGTTTTAAGAGATAATCAATAGCCGAGAACTTAATAGCATTTATAGCAAACTGATTGTAAGCTGTAATAAATATTATTTCAAAGTTTATGGCATTGAGGTTTTTTAAAAGTTGGAAAGTGGTTTCGTTTTGCAGCTGAATATCTAAAAAAACCAATTGAGGTTGTGTTTTAAAAATTAACTCTTCAGCCTCTTTATTTGTAGTTGCAGCACCACACAGCTCAACATTTTTACAAAATTGTTGTACAATGGATGATAAGGTTTCTATATTTCCCAATTCATCATCAACTATAATGGCTTTAATTTTTGTCATGCATACATATTTTTAGGAATTAAAAGATTTACTTCTGTACCTATTGGTTGGTTTTGGGCATCGTACAAATCAATAATATCGAGTTTAATTTTATTGATTTTATTTTGATTGAATATTTCAATTCTATTCGAAGTTATTTCAACACCTTTACTTTCAAAGAGCATGTGCTCATTTAATTTTAGTTTGGCAGACTCAACACGGCCTACACCATTATCAATTATTTTACATAGTAAATGCTGCTGTTGATTTTTAAAAATTACGCTAATTTGCCCTTGTTTATTTTTTAAATTTAAAACACCATGCTTTACACTATTTTCAATAAAAGGTTGTAAAAGCATTGTAGGAATTTCAACTTCATCAATATTTATATCATCATCAATTTGAAAAATAAATTTTAGTTTATTATTAAATCTTAAATTCTCCATTCTTAGGTAGCGTTGCAAATAATCTATTTCATCGGCAAGCGATATAAACAATTTATCAGAGTTTAAAAGAGTGGTTCTTATTAAAGTTCCAAATTCAGTTAAATATTTGTTAGTACTTTCTACATCATTTTTAAAAACAAATTTTTGAATATTATTCAAACAATTAAAAATGAAATGAGGATTCATTTGTGTTTGGAGTGCTATCTGCTTGGCATTATTTAACTCATTGATATACTTAGTTTTTTCTTCGTTTCTTTTTCGTATTCTTTTAATGTAATTTAAAACTAGGAGAGTAGCGATTAAAACAATAGCTAGAGCTGCTAATAAAACAAATAATGGTTTTTTCCAAAAAGGGGTTTCAACAAAAATTGGATACGATAAGATGTTACTTTTTACTCCAAATTTATTTTCAGCATAAATTTTAAAAGTATAGTTACCTGAGGGTAGTGAAGGGTAGGAGACAATCCTTGAAAAAGATTCTAGCCAAAAAGAATCCAACCCTTCCATTTTATACATAAATCTTACAGGTTTTTCAGATTTAAAGCTAATACCATTATGCTCAAAACTAATATTGTTTTTGTTGTAAGCTAATTCAATTTTTTCATAATTTAAAGTGGTATCAGCAGATTTAATTTTAACTAAATCAATGTTACAAAACGAGTTTTTATTGATTTTAGATTCATCAAAAGTTGTTAATCCAAGGTTAGTTCCTAACCAAATTTGATTATTATCTACATAAATTGCATTTATAATGTTTGAGGGCAGGCCATCATCTTGCGTATATTGTACTATGCTTTTTTGTTTAAAGTTAAACTTATTTAAACCCTGAAAAGTGCCAACCCATAGGTTGGTTTTATCACAAAATAATGATTTTATGTTGTTGCTTGTAAGTCCTAATTTATCGTTTAAATGATAAATAATTTGTTTCTTTTTTAAGCCATAAACTCCATTGCTACTAGTAGCAATCCAAACAATAGAGTCGCTTGAAACTTTAATATCCGTAATTCTTTCTTTGATTTTTGCTTGTATTTTTTGATTAATAATTAAACCATTTTGTGTGCCAATATAATAGTCATTATTAAAGTAATTAACAGCAGTACATCGAAATTTATATACTGTATCTATAATTTTTAAATCATTTGCATTCATTGTAATTGCATAGTTTGAAGTGCCAATTAAGATACAATTACTATTAACTTTTGCTAAAGATTTTATTGGTTTAAAGTAAAGAAAATATTTTTTGTTTTGATCAATTTTTAAAAAGTAACTATCAAAACCCAAAAATGAAATTTTATTCGATAGAGGCAGAATAGCGGTTAATCTATTCGTAGCAACGAAGTTTTGAGTAAATTTTATGTTTTCGGGGAATTGAGTAGCTTTTACTTTAAATGATTGAATATTGATACTGTGATATTTACCAAAAGAAACACCAGCACAAATATTATTATTGATTTTATTTAAGCAAAAAACTTCTGAGTTATTATTTTGTTTTTGGTCGAACTTGTAAAGTTTAATATCTTCTGATTTAAGTTTAAAGATTCCATTGCCAAGTGTTGTAAACCAAAGATTTTTTTCTTTGTCTTCAAAAGTATACGATACCCTTTGGTTAGGTAAAAAAGTTTCAATAATTTTTCCATTGGTAGTATCAAATTTAAGTGCACCAGCGTGGGTGTTTAAGTGGGTAGCATAATTTTTTTTATAGTTAACAGAAATAAAATTAATCGGTTTTTTGAATAAATTTATCTCTCCATTTGTCTTGAAAGATATACCAAAATAGTTTTTAGAATCGTTTAAAATATTTTTTTCAACGAGTACTAGATTATCTCCAACAAGCTGATAATTATTACTGTTTAAAATAATATATATTTTTCTATTACCATAATCGTACCCACCTCCAAGTATTCTTTTATTAAAATTCTCTCCAGTATTTTCAATTAATGTAGTTACTTTATATTCTGTTATTTTAATAATTTTATTTTTTGTTCTTGCAAAAATTAATTTATCATGAGTTTCAAAAAGAAATTCAACAAATTCATCAATTACTAAATTTTTTAATAAACTATCGTTATCCTTTGTTTTAATAATCCCATCTTTATAATAGCAAATGTTTTTGTTGAATGTAGATATCCAAATCCTTCCATAACTATCAGCAAAAACTTTAAGTACTTCATTATCAGGTAATCCATCTTTTGTGGTAAAATTTGTAAAATTTTTACCATCAAATCTTGACAATCCATTATCTGTACCAAACCAAATGTATCCTTTTGTGTCTTGAGTTACACAATAAACCGTGTTTCCTGCAAGACCATCATCATTGTCGTAATGCTTATAAATATATTCTTGAGAAAATGTTAAAAAGGGTAGAAGTAAAGCTAGTGCAACAAGTGTAAGGAGATTATTATGATTAAATATTTTCATAGAAGTTAAAAAATTTATTCTATCCAAACAAAATCAGCTGCTTTAGGAATATTGTCAAATCCTTTTGCTAAATCCATATTTGGTGTTGTAAGTTTTCTTAATTTAGTATCTAACCAAGCCCCATCAATTGTTAAAATTGCTGCAGTTGTTTCGTTGTTTTTAATAATGTTGTGCACCATAGTCCATTTACTAAAATCTTTTTTGCATGATTTTAATTCTAAAAAAATTTCAATCGTGTCATTTGGCAAAATTTCTCTTTTAAAAATAGCTTCTTCTCTAAATATTACAGGTCCAATGTTTTGCTGATGCATAGCTTTTGATGTAAAACCATTTTCATTTAAAAAGCAAATTCTGCAATAAGCTCCCCAATCATAATAAACACTATGCCTTACGTGAAAATTAGGGTCTAAATCACTCCATCTAATTTCAACTTTTTTACTATAACTCATGTTTATTGATTTGATATTTGTTGTTAAAGCAAAATTAGGCTGTTTATTAACAACCTAATTTTGTTTTAATCGTTTAAAAATTGAATTTTATTTAAATATTTTAACCAAGATTTTTTGGTTCACTTGTTGTTTCTTGATTGTCAGTATTATTTTCCTCAATTGCATTTTCATTACTATTTGAAGCAGTTACTTGTTCTTCTTCTTCTTTACGTTTTCTGCCAGTAATTTTCTTCCAAATTGTTCCAAATAATGCTATGGCTCCAATAGCAATTAGTTTGATATTTTTAAGTAATAATGCCAAAATGCCAGCTTTAGCTAAAACTTTACCAGCTACTAATCCACCAATAGTCCAAGCTGCAACTTCGTCTATACTTGAATCAAAATTTTCATATTTATTACCTTCAGTAAATTGTGCCATTGCAAGTACACTTTCTATATCTTTATTAACATCTTCTAAATCTTTCATGCTTCCCACAGCATTAAGAGATAAAATACCTTTTCTTCCTAGAATTCTAATATCATAATTTAAGGAGTGGTTAGCTGTATCGTTATTAATTTCAAATTCTTTTGCCCAATGTAATATTTTACGCTTACTATCGTAAAATGGTTTTTGAGCCCAACCAACTATGTTCATTGATGAAAAACCCAAGCTTAGTCTTTCTTCGTTTTCTTTTTGCTCATCTTTTTTAATTTCTTTTAATAAGTCATCGTAGTTTATTTTACCTGCATCATCATCTTTTACATATCCCATTGGGTCATAGCTTACAACAAATGCATATCCAGCCCCAATAAGAACACTAGAATTATTCGGTACTAGCAAACCCAAAACGCCATTTTGTGTAGGATTTCCCCAAAGTTTTGTTATTATATAATTAGCTTGCTCTTTATTTATGAATTTAAATCCTTTTGGTACATTTAGTGTTGCAATTCCATTTTCAAGTTTAATCATTCCAGAATCAAATTTTAAGACTCTGTTCATAGAGTCTAATAACTTGATGTAAGTAATTTGTTCTTGATTTAGTGTTGATGTTGTGGTATCATCTTTTTCTTTTGGAGAAGCTTTCACATTTGTGATTAATAGCAATAATCCTAACAGTAGTTTTGTAATTTTCATTTTTTAGTTTTAGAAAACGAATATATTAATTATGCTAATAAAATTTGTTTAAATAACATTTTATTTTGAGTGCAATTTGTTTAAATCAAAAAATAAGATAAAACATTTTAAAGTATTGAAAAACAATTAATTAAGTTTAATTATTTGATATTAACTATTATACAAATTATGGAAATTCTATGATTTTTAAAGGCTAATTTGTACTAAAATAAACTCAGTAGATTGATTTTCTGTTAATGTTAATTGTATTGTTTGATATGATTTTGGTCTAAGCTAGTCGTACTCAAAAAAAGCTTATTAATTACCTATAATTAATATTATGTTAAGTTAATAAACAACAAAAGTAAAGTCGACACATCAGTATCGACTTTACTTTTGTATTAAATTGATTAGCTTAAATGATTAACTCCTGCCACTTGCATTCAAGCTTTCTTTTAGCATTGAATTGAAATTTTCTTTTTCCATAAGTTCTTCAACGCTAAGATTCATTCTATAACGCCAATAATGTTTTGGATTTGATGGTTCATTAATTCGTTCATCTGCTGGATTTTCTCTTCGTAAACTGTCATCCATTCCTATTAAATCTTGATACTGAAAAATACTCCACATTGCTGGGCTATATAAATGTTGTAAAACAATAGCTTTATTTACCCATCCTTCACAATAATAAGGTGCATTGCCCCATTGCCCCATGGTATGATTGAAAAAACGTTGTGTTTGATTTCTATCTTCTTCCCACCATCCTCTTATAACACTCATGTCGTGAGTACTTGGAGTTACAACACTTAAATATGGAGCATCATTGGGATGAAAAAATTCTACAGAATTATCTTTTGGCATTCTTTGAATTTCTAAACTCAACATGCCTAATTGTTTCATAATATCTGGCACACAAGCAGGCACTAAACCTAAATCTTCACCACAAATTAACATGTTAGTGGTTCTTCGTAAAGCTGGCAGCTTTTGTAAAGCTTCTTTTGCCCAAAAATCATCCTGACGTTTAAAGAAATAGTCAATATAAAGTGCTTTTAGTTGTTGCTGACTGTTAAAATCTAAATTTCTAAAACTTGTTGTTTGTTCTAAATTGAATCTTGGGTGAAATTGCTGTCCTTGACTTCCCTCTACTTCAAAAAGTAAAACGTTACTAATTAAATTAAATAATCCTGTTTTTAATAAATTGTTTTTTTCGTTTGCTTCTAATGTTTCAAAATACGCTTCTACTTCTTTTTGAGTTGTAAAACCAGGTTTTAAATTATAATTACCATAACCATCGGGTTGTAAAAATGTATCTTTTACATAATTGTCTTCATTTCCAAAAAACTCCCATAAAATACTATTAGTAATGTATGGTTTTGTAAAACGGTGGTAATTATAATCAATGCCTTTACTAAAAATCTCGTTAATATGAATTGGAATCGCAGGAACAAAATAACCCATAATACCTTCAACTGCATGTGTAGGAATACTCCAAATTCTGAAAAAACCAAGAATATGATCTATCCTAAATGCATCAAAATAATCACTCATTTGTGCAAACCTTTGCTTCCACCAAGCAAATCCATCTTCTTGCATTCTTTTCCAATTGTATGTTGGAAAACCCCAATTTTGGCCTTTTACTGCAAATGCATCTGGCGGTGCACCTGCTTGTAAGTTCATATTGTAGAGGTCAGCATTTTGCCAAGCATCAGCTCCATATCTAAAAATTCCTATAGCAATATCTCCCTTTAAAACAATTCCTTTTTGGTGGCAATAATTAGTTGCATCTTGTAATTGTTTGTGTAAATGATACTGTACAAAGTAATGAAACGCAATGTCATTATAAGAGTCGCTCAAAGGATTTGTTAAATCATCAATATCGCTTTGCTTAAAAACTCTGTATGCTGGCCAATCGTTAAAATTTGGTGTACCATATTCATCTCTTAAATAACAAAAAACAGCGTAAGGAACTAGCCAATGTTTGTTATTATTAAAATAAGTACTAAATCCTTTTTCTGCAAAAGTTTCTTCTTTTTGTAATGGATAAATTTCTTTTAAAAACGACCATTTTAGTTTTATAACTGCATCATAATCAACACTATCTAAACTATTTAAACTTTTTTGAGTTGCAGATAATTTTTCTAGTTTTGGTCTAGTTTTTTTATTTACAACTGCAGCAAGATTGATATAAATTGGATGTAAAGCAAAGGCACTTATCGCTGCATAAGGATAACAATCTTCCCAACTAAGCTTGGCTGTAGTATCATTAATTGGCAAAATTTGAATGAGCTTTAAGCCAATATTGCTACTCCAATCTGCTAATTTTTTTATATCAGTAAATTCACCAATTCCAAAACTTTCATTTGTTTTAATACTAAAAACCGGAATTGCAATACCTGCTCCTCTCCAATTATTACTTGGTAAATTAGCGAATGTATCGTTTACAACAGTTAGTTTTAAAGGTTTAATCGTATCAAACAACCACCTATTATCGCCTTCCTCGAATTGTATAAATTTTTTGTTTTCTACATCGTACACACCATATTTATAGGCAATAGCAAAGTTATCGTTCGAAAGATCTACTTCTACTTTAAAACACTCTTCCCCTTCTTCCCTACTCATAATTAAAGGATTTAAAGTATCCCAATTATTTAAACCATTACAACTTCCTAGTAAACAAAGTGTGAATCCTTTGGGTAAAAGTGGACTTTTTGTTTGAAAAATATGCGTTGCCGATTTGCTATTGCTAGCCTTTGCTTTTGTATAATTTTGTTTGAGTAATACGTTTGAAAATGCTTGGGTATAAAATGCATTTTCAATATATCCAGTATAGTTCCAACCATCATTAAATTGAAGCTCATTTATTTTAATTTCAGATGGGTTAAAACTTTTATCGTTACCGCTATCGTATTGAATAGAACCATCAAGATTCTTTAAAACATAATTGTATGTTATTTTTTGATTGGGTGTTGTTGCTCGTTCAAATTTAAGTGTGCAAGTCCAATTTTCGTGATTACCATATTGCATTGGTAAGGCATTGTTAATATCGCCATTACCTAATAATTCATGATTTCCTAAAATGAACAATTGTTGACCATAACTGGTGCTAAATTTTAAGTTAAACCTTAGAATTAAATCATCCTGTGATTTTTTTGCATCAATTGTTGGTTTTTTGCTGATATTTTTTTTTGGAGTTGCAGTATTTGAAGCTTCAGTTACTGTTTCTTTTTTAGTATTCTTTCCTACATTTTTTGTTGTAATTTTTTGAGAAGTTGCTTTTTTCTCAGTTGCAACAACCTCTTTCTTGATTGTCTCCTTTTTTTTGGGAACAATTTTTTCTACAGTTTTTTTATTGTTGTTTGTACTTTTTTTTACTTGTTTTTTTTCTAAGGCCATGTCACAATCGTTTTAAATATCTGTTGCAAATTAATGATTAATATGTAGATAATACACAATACAGTGTAATCTTTTTTCAACTATTTTCAAAAAAAAAGTACCTCAATAGTTGAGGCACTTTTTATATTTTAAAATATCATTTCAATTATGCTTTCTTTACTTGGGTTGATTCTTCAATTTTACCTAATGGTTTATTTTTTGCAAAGTCAACCAAAATTGGTGCTGCAACAAAAATAGAAGAATAAGTACCTGTAAATACCCCTATTAACATGGCAAATGCAAAACCTCTTGTAACCTCACCACCAAAAATAAATAATATTAAAATGGTTAAGAATACAGTTAAGCTTGTCATGATAGTTCTGCTTAATGTTTGATTTATGGCTGTATTAATTAATGATTCTTTGCTAAGATTAGGATACAATTTACTGTCTTCCCTAATTCTATCATATACAATTACGGTATCGTTCATACTAAAACCAATTACAGTAAGTACAGCAGCAATAAAATGTTGATCAATTTCTAAAGGAAACGGAACTAGTTTTCTGCAGAAACTGAATACTGCTAAAGTTACTAATACGTCGTGCAATAAAGCTACAATTGTACCAACACTATAACGCCAATCTCTAAAACGAATGAAAATGTAGAAACAAATAATCAAAATTGCATAAATACCAGCTTTTATAGCACCTGCTTTTAAATCGGCACTAATGCTTGGTAAAACTGTTTGAGAGTTTCTTTTGTATTTATCGCTTAAGAAAGTTTTAAAATCAACATCAGTTGGTAAATATTTTTGTAAGCCCTTAAATAAAGCTTGCTCAACTTCTAATTCAGCTTCAGGACGATTATCTTTTATTTTATAAGCAGTAGTAATATTTAAATCATTACCTGTACCAACAGTTTTTACAATTGGAGCTTCATTTTCGAATGCTACTTTTAAAGAAGCTCTTACTTCTTCAATGTTTTGTTTAGCTGGGAAGTTTATAGTATAACTTCTACCACCTGCAAATTCAACACCTTCGTCAAAACCATTAAAAAAGCTAGCTACACCAAGTACTAAAACAACTGCACTGATAGCATAAGCAAATTTTCTGTATTCAATAAACTTGTAGGCTGCATGTTTAAATATTTTTTTAGAAAATCCTGTAAAATATTCAAAGTGTTTTTTACTTTTTCCGCTAGCATACATTTCTGTAACTAAACGAGAAACCAAAATACCGCAAAATAAACTTAAAGTAATACCCAACATTTGTGTAGTGGCAAAACCTAAAACAGGACCTAAACCAAAAATAAATAACATAAATGCCGTTAAGAAACTTGTAACGTGAGCATCTAAAATTGGATTTAAGCTTCGTTTATAACCGTCTGTTACGGCAGCTGCATGTGTTTTGCCTTTAGTAAGTTCTTCTTTAATTCTTTCAAAAATAATTACGTTTGTATCTACAGCCATACCAATTGTAAGTACCAAACCTGCAATACCTGCAGCAGTTAAAGTAAATCCAAATGAAGCTAAAATACCAACAGTAAAGAATATATTTAAAACTAATGCAATGTTCGCAACCCAACCAGCAGTATTATAATAAACCAACATTAAAACAAAAATTACTATAAATGATACTAAGAAACTCATAGCACCACCTTGAACCGCTGCACTTCCTAAAGTTGCACCAATAGTTTGTAGTTGAACAATTTTTGCAGGAGCAGGCAATTTACCAGTTTCAAGAATTTGTGCTAAATCTTGTGCTTCTTTAACATCAAAACCACCAGAAATTTGTGAAATACCATCTAAAATTGGGGTATTTACATTTGGTGCAGTATACACAATATTGTCTAAAACAACAGCTACAGGTTTATTAACATTCTTAGTGGTTAATGCTCCCCATAAACTAGTTCCTTCTTTATCCATTACCATTCTGATGATGGGTTGTGTACCTTCATAATCTTGACGAGCGTTCGAAATTCTATCACCTTCTATTTCAGCAGCACCATTTTCTAATGTTTTAATTGCATACAAACCAATAAAACTTTGTTCTTTACCATCATTATCTTTTCCTGGCTTTCCATACATAAATGCTAGGTTCGGAAACTTAGACATTTTAGTTACAAAAATTGGATCGTTTAGTAATTTATTAAGTTTTGGAGTATCAATGATTCTTACAAAACCAATAGTTGCAGGGGTAACTACTTTTTTGGTTTGTGGATCTTGATATCTTTCAGTTAATTGTAATAATCTTAAAATTGGATTTTGATTAGCTTTAATGAAAATAGAATCAGTTACTTTTTTTGCTGTATCTCCTCCATTTAAAGCAAAATCTTGTAAAGCTTTATCGCCAGCAACTAATTCATTACCAATATCAGCAATATTATAAACTTCAAAAAACTGAAGGTTTGCAGTAGTTATAAGGTATTCTCTAACTCTTTTTTCATCTTTAATACCTGCAAGTTCAACATTAATAATTGCTTTTGCAGGATCAGCATTAATATTTGGAGAAGCAACTCCAAATCTATCAATACGTGTTCTTAAAATACGCTCAGTATTTTTAAAGGCTTCTTCAGATTGTGCAGCTAAATAGTTTTTTACTTCCTTATTGGTTGAGTTCATGGTAATTTTACCAGAACTTTTATTCACAAAAAATGGAGCTAATTTGCCATTTGGTTGTGCTTTTTCATAATCTTCAACAAAAAGGTCTACTAAATTTAAATTTGTATTTGCTTTAGTTTTTGTTGCATTATCTAATGCTGTAGTGAAAGAACCATCTTTAGTATGATCGGCAAGTGTTTTAATTAAATCACTCATGCCAACTTCTAAAGTAACGCTCATACCCCCTTGTAAATCAAGTCCTAAAGCTAGTTCTTGATTTTTGGCACTTTTATAACTTACTAGTTCAAAAGGACCAATTTTTTTATCCTTAGTGCTGTCTAATATAAATCTTTGACGGGCATCAACTGCTTCATCAAGATCAACACCCTTTAAATTTGGATAGTTTTTTTTGATTTGAGCAGTGGCTTTTGCTTTTACTTCTTTTTCATAACTATTTGTAATCCAAGTAAATGATAATTGATAAGCACAAATTAAAATTAAAGCAATGGTTAAAATACGCACTAAACCTTTGAGTTGCATGACTATTCTATTTTAAAAATTTTAAGGTTGCAAATATAGGGGAATGAAGTTTAGATTAATTTGATATTTAAACCCTAGGTTAATTGTGGGAAATTGTTTTACAGCTTGCCAATTATTCCCATAAAAAAAGAGTTTACTTTCATAAACTCTTTTTTAATCTTGTTTTAGCGAATTACAGTAACAGAACCTTTCTTTTCGTATATGGTTTCTTTATAATATAGTTTCAGAACAAAAAAATAAGTTCCATGGTCTACATGCTTGCCTTTTTTGTTTTTTCCATCCCATTCAACAAGTTTACTAGTTTGTTCAAACAAAATTTCGCCCCATCTATTGTAAATGGTAGCTTTAATGCTATCGTATGGAACATTTACTACAGGAATCCAAATATCATTTTTCCCATCATCGTTTGGAGTAATAATATTGGGTATTGAAATAGAATCAACTTGCAGGTAGCTACTGTTTTGGGCATTGCTTTTACAGGTAATTGAAACAACAATAAAAACGATTAAACTCCATGTTAGCTTGCTCATGAAAAATTATTTAGGAGATTTTTTTGTTTTCTTGTATTCCTCGTTTAGCCCTTTAATTAAATCTTTGGTAATATCTATTGTACTGTCTTTGTAATACATAAACTCAGCATTACTACTATTACTTAATATTATAGTGTAATGTTTGTTGCTATTATAAATTTTAACGTAATCTTCAATGGCTTTTTTTACTTTAACCAAGCTATTTCTGGTTTCTTCACTAAATGCACCTCCTTTATTTTGCTCCTCTATTTGAATTTCACGTTGCATGTTCTCTAATTTTTTTTGGGCTGCAGCATATTGTTCAGGAGTCATAGATTTAGCTTGTTGGCTATAGCTTAAATATAAATTTTGAAATTCATTTTTCTTTTGTGCTAGTTCATCTTTAACTTTTTTCTCTTTTTGGTTGATGTCCTCGACCACATCTTTAAAATATCCATAGTTATTCTGAATACTATCTAGTTCAAAATACGCCACTTTAACACTTTTTGTGTCAGCATTATTACGGTTCGAACTATTTTGCTGATTTGTTTTAAAATGCAAATAAAATAAAACGGCAACTGCAATTGCCAATACAACATTTAAATAAGTAGAAAATTGTTTCATTAAATTCTTTTAAAAATAGGTAACAAATATATAGGTGGTAGTTGGGTAACTTATTAAAGAAAATTATTTTATCAAATTTTTAGCAATTGTTTAATTTAAATGTCAATATTAAAACTCAGTAATTTACATTTGCCACCTAATCTGATTTATGAATCTGTCTATCAAAATTTTTTCTGGCACAGGATCTCAACAATTAGCACAAAAAATAGCCAAAAGTTTCGGCTCTCCTCTTGGAAAAATTAATATCCAAAAATTTAGTGATGGTGAAATACAACCTGTTTTTTTAGAAAGTATTCGTGGCGACTATGTTTTTTTAATTGCAAGTACCTTCTCTCCTACAGATAATTTAATGGAGTTGTTGTTGATGATTGATGCTGCAAAAAGAGCGAGTGCTTATAAAATTGTTGCTGTTTTGCCTTACTATGGTTATAGTAGGCAAGATAGAAAAGATAAGCCACGTGTTGCCGTTGGAAGCAAATTAGTAGCAACTCTATTAGAGGCTGCTGGTGCAAATCGTGTAATTACTATGGATTTGCATGCACCACAAATTCAAGCATTTTTTGAAATTCCAGTAGATCATTTGGATAGTTCAGCAATTTTTATTCCATACATAGAAAGTTTAAAACTCAATAATCTATGTTTTGCTGCACCAGATGTAGGAAGCACCAATAGAGTTCGAGAACTAGCAAGTTTTTTTAATGCTCCCATGGTTATTTGTGATAAGCATAGAAAACGAGCTAATGAAATTGCTAGCATGGTTGTAATTGGTGATGTTGCAGGAAAAGATGTTGTTTTAATTGATGATATATGTGATACAGGAGGAACACTTGCAAAAAGTGCTGCCTTGCTAAAAGAAAAAGGTGCAGTGAGTGTAAGAGCATTTTGTACTCATCCAGTTTTGAGTGGAAAAGCTTATGAAAATATTGCAAACAGTGTGTTAGAAGAATTAGTGGTTTGCGATACCATACCATTAAAAGGTGAATCTCCTAAAATTAAAACAATTTCGGTAGCTGATTTATTTGCAATAGCCATAAGAAATGCTTACGAAAATAAAAGCATTACTAGTTTATTTGTGCATAGCCAATTAAAGAAATAATTTTTTTAAATGATACTACAAAAGACATGCTACTTTAGTAGCATGTCTTTTGTGTTTTTAAGAATTTAAAGTTTAATACATCACTATGTATAGTAATAAATTTTTAATATTGTTAAGCAAAATAGTACATAATAAATACCATAGCACTAGTTAAAATACCTGCATATAAAATATCTGATTGGTACCACTTTACTTCGTTTGAATCTTTTTTTAAGAAATTCAAAAATAAAATAAAACAAAACAATGCTGCTGGAATTGCAGCTTGTTGTGGTGTTAACCAATGAATTGCAATTGAAAGTAAAAAAACAACTTGAGTAAGTAAAAATTTACCTAAAGTAATGCCAATATTGGTAAGCGAAAAGCTTAATCCATGATTAGTGAAAACATGATTTTTTTTGTTATTAAATATACTACTTAAAGCAAAAATTAATATTGAACCAAAAAAGAAAATTGCAAAAACCCTGTAAAGAAAGTTTAATGTTTCTCCAAAGTTATTCTTTATCCAACTAAAATTAGCAAGTACATTGTTATACAACCAATCACAAGATAAACCAATAAAAGGTGAAGCTGCTAATACAATTACAGCAGCTAAGGGATTAGTTTTTTTCCATAAAACACCCCAAAAAAACACTACCACTAAACCTGGCTTTATGTAAGATGTTTGATTGGCCAGTTTCAAAAAAAAGTTTTCTGTTGAGTTTGGGTTATAAGTGGTGTATGCTAAAACACTAGCAATACAGCACACAACAAAAACCATAAATTGTCCGAATCGAACTGTTTTTTTATCAGAAGCATTGGGTCTTATATATTTTTTATACACATCAAAAGCCATCATAGTTGATAAAGAATTCATCATGGAATAAATGGCAGAAAAAATGGCACAAATTAACCCTGCTAAAATTAATCCCATCACACCATAACCTGCAGGAATAACTACTTTTAACAACGTTAAAAAAGTATCGTCAGGTTTTACCTGATTGGCTCCAAATCTATTTTTAAAAATGTAAAATGCTGCTACACCAGCTGCTATAGAAAAAAATGGAATAATTAGTTTTAAAAAACCTGCTGCTATAGAACCAAGTTTTGCATCTCTTTCTGTTTTTGCTGCTAACACTCGTTGTACTTGATATTGATTGGTTGTCCAATAAAACATGTGTAAAATAGTTAAACCCGAAAATATCCCTAGCCATGGCAATTTTGGATGATTAGCAGGTAAATACAAATGCATTTTTTGTTCTTGTAAGGCATCAATTTGAAGTAATTTTGAAAGACTACCAATTTCTGGTTGATGGTAAGCAAAAAAGCCCATCAGTAAAATGGCAAGTATCATAATTACCGTTAAAATATTATCTGCAATAACTACAGATTCCATTCCACCAAACACAGAAAAAATTACTGTTACAAAAGCAATAATGAAAATACCAGTTTCATACGAAATCGTCCAATTGCTTCCTGCAAATAGCAATCCTAAGGTTCTGCTTCCAATATATAAACCTCCAATTAATTGAATAATGATAAATGTTACCATTAGTATGGTGTATACTAAACGAGCATTTGAGTTAAACCGTGATTCTAAAAACTGTGATAAAGTAAAAAAGTTTTGTTTACGATAAATTGGTACAAAAACATAACTCACTAAAAGTATTGCAGGAATAGCCCAAATTTCATAATGGCTTTGAGCAAATCCAATAGAATAGCCCACTCCCATCATACCAATTATTTGTTGGGCATGAATATTTGTTCCAAAAATTGAACCTGCAAC
>JBMLOR010000271.1:0-12066 GCA_049242865.1 Chitinophagaceae bacterium
TTTAACTATCTGTTCAAACCAATTGCCTTTTGTATGGAATGGTTTAACCTTTACAACAGCAGGAACACGAACAAGAACAGGATTAATAAATAGTAGAGGTTGTGATAGTAGTGCTACACTTACTTTAACAGTAAATGCAACTACAAGCAGCAACAACGCTTTAACTATATGTTCAACTCAATTGCCTTTCGTATGGAATGGGTTAACCTTTATTACAGCAGGAACACAAACAAGAACAGGATTAGTAAATAGCAGAGGTTGTGATAGTAGTGCTACTTTAACATTAACTGTAAATCCTATAACAAGTAGCACAAATAATCTTACCATTTGTCCAAACCAATTGCCTTATACTTGGGATGGATTAACCTTCACAGCAGCAGGTACAAGAATGAAAACAGGTTTAATTAATAGTAGAGGTTGCGATAGCAGTGCTAACTTTAATTTAACGGTTGCCAATAGATTTACAGTAAATTTAGGGCGAGATACTTCAATATGTAGGTTACAAGTGTATCCAATAAATGCAACTATTACAGGTATTACTGGTGGTGTTTATGCTTGGAATAGTTCCAATGGATTTACCTCAAATAATCCCGTTGTTAATTTATCTAGCACTGGTAGTTATTCCTTAAGAGTAACAGATGCAAATGGTTGTAGCATTGCCGATACGTTTAACTTAACTGTTAGTACAACACCTATTGATGCTGAAATTTTTGCAGCAACTCAAATTTTTGCTCGTGATACGGTTACTATCGTAAATATTAGTAAACATCCTAATGATAGTATTACATGGAACACTTTTGCTAATCCAAATATAACTGTTGTTAGAAGAAACAATGTTTATTTAGATGTTGTATTTAGTACAGTTGGTCAATATACAATAGGGCTAACCTCAAGTTTAGGTGCTTGTAAGCAATCTTCAACCAAAATTATTAATGTACAACCAGCACAGCCTTTTTCTCCTCCTTCTAGTGCATCACGAGATCCATTTATAAGATTATACACCATAGCACCAAACCCAAATAGAGGAACATTTACGGCAAACATAAAACTTGCCACCACAAGTAATATAAGGCTGAGAATGGTTAGGGTTGATAATAATACCGTAGTAAGAGATAATCTATACTCTGGTTTAAAAGACTACAACTTACCTTATAATGTAGCATTGCCTACAGGTGTGTATGTGTTGATTTTGGAAACCCAAAAAGGGTCAATGGTACAAAAAATAGTAATTAACTAATTTCTCAAAAATTTCTTATGTATATATTATCAAAATTTATTAAAATCTTATTTACTAGGCAATTAAGTTGGTTTAAATCACTTTTAGTGAGCCTAGCTATATTGTTATTTGCAAATCTGGCAAAAGCACAATATCCTGTGCAAATAATACCACAATTGGTAAGTCCTTATACTTTAAATCTAACTGATTATTACACAGGTACCTCACCAAAAGTATTTATCACACTTACCAATAGAGATCTACTTAGGCCAACTGTAAGTGTGCGTTTAAGTTTGATAATTAGTGGACAATTAGCAACTATCAGTACAAGAACTGTTGGTTCGTTTGTTACCATAAATTTAGATGCTGGCGTGCCAAAAAGGCTTTCTATGAGCGATTTAGAACCTTATTTTAACCCAGCCAATTTAGATTTTACTGGAAGTTTAACCAAAGCTCAATATTTAACCACTAACAGACTGCCAGAAGGATATTACAATTTTTGTTTTCAAGCAATTGAAATGAATACCAATAGGGTAGTAAGTGAAAATGTTTGTAGCAATGTTTGGATTAGTTTAAGTGATCCTCCTTTACTAAGTACACCATCAAATGCTGCTATACTTGTACCTACACAAGTTCCTAATATGTTGTTTAACTGGACCCCAAGGCATTTAAACAGCCCCAATGGTGCATTTAATACTAATTATGAATTAGAAATAAAAGAAATTAGGGATAATGTAATCGATCCTCAAGCTGCTTTTCAAAGTGCTCCACAATTCTTTAATACCACTGTCGAAGGTACTTCATTTACCTACGGCCCCTCACAACCAGTACTTTTAAATGGCGTAAGATATGCTTGGCGTGTACGTGTAAAAGCTAAAAATTTAGCGGATGATAGAGATGATTTTAAAAATAATGGATGGAGTGATGTTTTTTGGTTTATAAGAAGAACCCCTTGTCCTGTTCCTTCAAATTATATAGTTACTAATTTAAATGAAACAAGTATTTCCTTAGGATGGACAAATGGCCAAAACGTTACCCAAAATGCAGTGGAATATAGGCAAACAAAACCTTCTCTTGGTGCTTGGGTTAAAGTACCCAATACTTTTTCAAACCCAATTAATATTAATGATTTAAACCCTGGAAGCACGTATGAATACAAAGTAGCAAGTAGTTGCTCCGATAATAATTTAGATTATGGATTAACACGTGAATACACCGTACCAGCACTTGCTACAAATACTTCTTTAGGTAGCAACAATGTTAAAGTAAGAGGTAAAGTTACTTGGGCATATTTAAATAAAGGCGAAACAACACCAACCTCAACCACTTCGCTTGTTGCAGATGTTACAGAAAATAGCAGAAAAGATTGTAATGTACCAAAAGATGAAACGGGTACCACAAAATTTAATTTGCCTAATGCACGAGTTGTTATAAATTCAATTTCGGGTTCAGTTAAAACCGAAATTGGATCTGGCTTTACTGATGCAAGTGGTAGCTATGTAATAAATGTACCTCAAAGCAAAGTTATTATAGACGAAAAGCAACCAACCAGTTCCTTTGAAATTGTAGTAACTCCCGACAAAAAGTTTTCTACAACTAGGAGAACTGATGTTACAACAAGTACCACCTATCCTCCAAATTTTGTAATGGTTAGAGGTCGAGGTCTTGTAACAATTCCTGGTTTTACGCGAACTGAATTAAATTCATCAGCAAATCATGATATAACCACTTTTGTAAACAACTTTGAGTATGAGCCAAGAATAACCTCCAACGATGTTGCAACTGCCAAAAGCAGCGGATTAAAAATTGACATTTTGCTATTAGAGAGCGATTGGTTGAATGGTTATTCTAAGTTGCCTATTAGCTTAGGTAAAGTAACTAAAGGTAAAGATTTGTACAACAATCAAAACTATGTGGTATTAGAAACCATCTCTAACAACATTAACTATACTCAATTATTGCAAGGTTATAAATATGTGGCAAAAATTTATTCGCCCACAACTGCAACTATTTATACTCCAATTACAGAAGCTTCAGCTTTTTGTAAAATGTTGGACCGTTATAATATCTCTTTTTTTACAACCCTAACAGGCACTGTAAAATGTGGAACTAGTAAAATGAGTAACGCAAACGTAAAATTAACTATCAACGAAAAAGATATTGTTGGCTCCTCAGCAACAGCTATTGCAACAAGAGTAGTAGAAACCAAAACAAATACTACAGGTGCTTATAGTTTTAGTACCCTACCTCGTATTAAGCCAGGCTCAACTATTAATGTAGAAGTTTCAGCATTAGCCGTAAGAAAAGAAACTTTTGCATTAACTACAAAACTAGCCACTGCTGCAAGTGATGTATTTGATATAAATTTAGTTCACGAAGTATTTACTTATACTGGTAGGTTAATAGATCAAAACAGTAAACCCATAGCCAACGCTTTAATTGAAGTAGATGGTAATAAGTTAGATTACAAAACAGGTGACGACGGATTTTTCTTATTTCAAACCAGTCATAATCCTAATAAAACTATAAAGTTTACAGCAAATGGTTATGTGCAGTATAATGGCACATTAAGTGCTTTTGTACCAAGTGCTACAAATACAAAAGCAAAAATGTATAACCTTGCTGCTAACTCAAACCAAAAAACTGCATGGACATCACAAATACAAAATGTAGAAAGTGTAAACAAATTTGCTTTAGCTAATGGAGCTTCTTTTGTTAAAACTACACAGGTAAATGGTAAATTATTTGGTTGGAACAACTTTTCTATTGGCGATTTGTATGAAACTGTTATCGCTTTCGCTGGATTTGGAACTATGAAAGGACTCTACGATGTAGAAGAAGTGGTTATGAGCAGCTTTAACGAAAGTGCTTGGTTAAACATTGAGCTAGCCAACAAAAAAATTGCTGCTAATGTTGTTATTAAAAGCTTAGTTACACCAGCTCCTGTAACTCAAGGAGGCTCTCCTATTCGAAGAGGTTGGGGTGCTCCTGCTGTTGCACCTAGCACTCCTATTGAAACTACAGTAGCAACTCTAACTTCACAGGTCGATAAAACCTTGGTGTTTAGTGCAGCCAGTGGAAAGTATAAGTTTTATATAACCCCTATAAACGAAGTACAAACTTTTGTACCTTTTAGTGGCGAGTTTACGCTTACAACCAATACTACCACAGCTGGTGCTAATAAAGTAATTAAGGTTACACTCACAGATGCTGTAATTGTAAGAGGTACCATTAAAAACATAGTTAAAAATACAACTTTAGATACAGTTGCCATTAAAGTAGATGGTTTGCCTTATATGGATACCTCTAAAAACAAAGGCACTTACCAAATGTATTTGCCTAGAAACACAAGTATGAAACTGGTTTATACTTGCAAAGGCTTTGCTACAAAAGATACTACCATTAAACCAACTACCAACCTCAATAGCTTTAATATTAATTTAAAACCTTTTGAAGAACGCCTTCCTGTAATTACAAAAATTGCAGGTTTTAAAGTTGACATAAGCAAAATAGAACGTATTGGACAAACCAATGAATTCACAGTATCTGGCAAGTTTATATTAGATAGTTTAAGTACAAAAAATGTTTTTGTGCCTAAAGCTGGTAATACAACCCTAAACTTTAAAAATGCCAAGGTAACAGCAACTTTTGGTGTAAATAATGCCATTCCTACCCAAGATTTATTGTTTGAAGAAGCTACTTTAGAAGCGAAAGCTTATGGATTTGATGTAGAATTACAAGGTAAGCCTCAATTAAAGTTAGCTAAATTACGTGTTACTTCTCTTGGCTATGCCAATGCAGTTATAGGATGTAATAAAATCACTTTAAAAGCTAATAACGATGGGGTAATAAAGTTTGAAAATGCTGTTTTAAAAGATGCATTGGTTACACAAAACGATAATGCTTTTCACTATGTATTCTCTGCACCAGGGGTTGCTGTAGATAAAAGCTTAACCGACGAAAAAGAGTATAAGGTAGATTTTGTAGACAATAAAAATGTGTCTGATGTTAAAGTGCTTGGTCATCCCAATATTACTAAAGCACTGCTCGATACGTTTACAGTTGCTTCAATAGCTCCAACTTTCTCTTTATTTATTAAAAAGAAAGAGGTTGAATTTAAAAAAGATGGACTAAGCATGGAAGGCTACTTTCAAATGCCTAAACAATTTAGCACTACCATAACCAATAATGGTAAAGTACAACTCAAAAAATTTAAAGTAAATAGTGCATTTAAGCCAGCAGAAATAACCTTTGATATTGGCGAAACCAAGGCACTAACCATGAATTTACAAAAAATTAAAGCCACTCTAACGAGTATAAATATATCGGGGTTAGACACTAAAAATTTTGGCTTTGGTTTTGGTGGAACTATTTACCTAAAAGAAACTACAAAAGGAAAAGTAGATGCAAAAGAAGCGTTAACAATTGAAAAATTCAATATTGTAAACAAACCTGAAGGGCTTTCGTTAGAAGGTAGTTTTAAATTACCTAAAGATGGAATAAGCATTAAAAACTTAGTATTTAAAGGCTTAGGCGAAACTACCATTGACATGGAATATGATTTTGCCGAAAAATCGTTTAAGTTGGATGCCGCAGGTATTTTAGATTATAATGGTACAAATACATCTAAAGCCATAAAATCTGTTTTCCCTATAGAAATACAAAAGTTTAAACTTAGCACTGCCGATTGGTCGTTGCTTTTAGTAGCAAAAGCCAATGTAAAAATTGATTTAAAGGTTTGTAAAATTAATGTTACTAAGTTTTTAGTAAATATTGGCAGCAATGTTTCTACTACCGACATGTTAAAACTTTTAAAAGCAACTACCACACCTGCCAAAGTAGCAACAATAGCATCTGCAGCAGAACAAACATTGGAAGAGGACAAAACCAATTGGGCTTTTGGACTTACCGGTGGCGTTGAATTTGGTCTAAAAGATTTAAAAGTAGATGCCAATGGAACCATTTTAGTATCAAATATTAGTGGTAGTGTAGGGGTAATAGTTGATGAATTGAATTTAAAAATTGATGGGGGCAAGCAATTTCAACTTAGTGGAAAAGTGGGTATGAGTTTTGGTGGCGAAAAGCAAGGCTTTGAGGCACAGGTAGATTTTAATACCTTGAGTACAGGCTTTAAAGCTGGTTTTAAGTATTATAGTTTTGATAAAGGTGGATTTGAATTGGCTGCCAATATTACTGCAAGTGTAGGGCAAGCCGCAGTTGTAACTGGCCCAATACAATGGTTTAGTATTGGTGGTGGGTTTAGCTTAAACACTGCAACCAATGTATATGAAGTATATGTAAATGGTGAAGCTACCACCTCGGGAACCCCAAAAAATGTGGCGTATTTAAAAATTGCAAAACTGGGCATTTTGTTTGATGTTAATAAGTGTGGTGGAGTACCTGTGGTAACTGGTGATGGAGAACTTTTTGTTAAAAACGAGAGTTGGGGTAAAATAAATGCCACATTAGATTTTTGTGCAATGACTGTGGCCATAACGGTTGATGGTAAAGTACCTGTAAATCCTGCTTATTTTTTACCTGTAAAAGGTGTGTTGTTTGGTATGGCACCAAAAGATGGTAGAGAAGGTGCTTTGTTTTTTAACGTAAATGCCGAGGTAGATTTATTTAGTGGTTGGGTAAAAGGTAATGCTGTTTTTGCATTAGGTGTTAATTACGATAATAATCACCCCTTAGCCCCCCAAGCTGCTAAAGCTGCTTTTACAACGATTAGTAATGAGGCAAAAGATGGCAATAAGTTTAATGCTGTTTATTTAAGTGCAAGTTTAACAGTGCCAAAGAGATCAGGCGACTATAGTTTAACGATTGCTGGATTCTCAGCGGCTTCTTTTAAGTACGATATAAGTATAGCTGGTTCTTATACACTGTTTTATAAATTTAGTACCAATACATTTATTGGTAAAGCAACTTTAGATGCTAGTTTTTCTGGCAAAGCTCAAATTTTGACTTTTTCAGTTGTGGGTAGTGCATCTATTAATGGTGCATTGAATGGCGGATATGATAATAACTGGTTTTTAAATGGCAATTTGAGAGTAAAAGTTAGTGTAGGTGTTGGCTCTAGCGGAACTTGCTATTATAAACCACTAAACTATCATAATCCAATACAAGACTTTGCTATGGAGTATATTAAAAACGATAGTTATACTAATGAAACTTTAGAAGCTAATACAAGTTATTCATCCAATGAAAATTCTATATCAACTGTAGTGTATAATTATCCTCAATTTAATGAAAGTCAGAGTATTACTCAACAAGAGCTTGCTTCAAATAATTATGGTTATACAACTAGTTTATCTAATAGTTATGAGTATGGAACTCTCAATACAAAAAGTTTGGCTTTAGTGTATGGAAATGACATAAATGGTAGTGTATTAAAAACAGATAATAACTCAGTTAATATTACGAAGAATGACAGTAATCACTATGTTGAGTTAAGCCCAGATGGAGTACTTGAAGCAAAGTTTTTCAAATCACTTGTTAAAGCAGTGAAAACAGTTGCTGCAGTTGTTGCTTCACCTATTGTTTCAATTGTTGCTGCTGTAATAAAACCATCAATATGTCTAAGCCTATCCTTGGATTTTAACTTAAGACAAGGGCAATCACCAGTTTTCAATGTGGGATTCTAGTTATAAATTTTTTAAAAAGAATTAAATAAAAAAAATGAAAAAAATAGTCGTATTTCTTTTTATAATGTTTTCTAAAATTGTTGTAGCACAACAAGATAGTTTAAATAAACCCATTATTAATAGTATAACTTCTGCCAGTGGAAACTACATTTATATGTACGATATAGAATTGTATATTCAAGATACATTACTAATTCAAAATACAGACTATTTTGTAATAGAAAGGGTTGCCTACACAAGTGGCGATGAGCCAAGTAAAGATGGTGCTAAAAAAGTGGCAACGCTAAAATCTATTCAAAGTTTTAAGGAGTTAAGAAATTTTTACTCCAACGAATACATCGAAGATTTTAAGAAAAATTATAAGCTAAAAAACAACGACGATTTGGTGAATTATTTTAAAACCAAAGCTCATCCCAAAGATTATTCACTCTATTATAAATTTATAGAAACAAAAATGGCTTTGGGCCATGTGTTTTTAGATAAAGATGTAAAAGAAGGCGAAAAGTATGTGTATTTTATAACTAGAGTTGATAAAAACAAAACCCAAAAACTTTGGGGTAAATGTGCTGTTGATAGCAAAATAGGCAACGTTGTATTGCCTTACTTAAAACCTAAAAGTACCAAGCTAAAACAGTACGATAGCACTATAATGGTAGAATGGAAATTACCAATTAATGAAAAAACTCTAAATGCACTAGAACTACCTAAGTCGGCTTTCAATTATCTCCAGTCTAGTGATTACATGGCTTTGCCCTTTGTACTCGACGATTTTAGGGCTCATG
Organism: Chitinophagaceae bacterium; assembly: GCA_049242865.1. Taxonomy (GTDB): domain Bacteria; phylum Bacteroidota; class Bacteroidia; order Chitinophagales; family Chitinophagaceae; genus CAIVPM01. The sequence goes on from JBMLOR010000271.1 coordinate 8,643, forward strand.
TTTATGAGTTAGCTGAAAACGGAAAATATACATTGGTAAGCAAATTGTTGGGTACAACAAATATTGAAGGAGATACTTTGATATTTTCTTACACGCGAAACTGTTTGCCCGAGCAAGTTATTAACCTTTATTTACAAGTAGTTGATGAGGTTTATAACGAAGGTTTAGCCTCTGACACAGTAACAGCTTTTTCAATAACACAAGGAAGGTTGGCAATCGTAAAATCAATTGATGCCAAAGAAATTGAAAATGGCATACAATTGAGCTGGAAAAAATTGCCCACAAAACCTTATTTGTATGGTATTGAAGTAGGTAAATACAGCAACAACGTATATGATACTTTAGCTATTTTAAGCCCTTACGACACCACGTTTATAGATAAAAAACTAGAAGTTGGTGTACACTATACCTACCAAGTAAAAGCAAAATATTTGCCTCAATTAAAGTTAGATCAATTGGTTCCTGCAAATGCAGTTGGTACCATTACTAAATTTTCTAAGCCAAATCCACCTTCAAATTTAGTAGCTACCAATGTAGGTAAACACATTAAACTATCTTGGGAATGCAACGAAACATTAGGCTTTAAAGGGTACTACGTTTACAGAGGCACATCTGCCCAAAATATGAATGTGATAAGTGGCTCCTTAACCAATAAAACCTTTACCGATACAGCAGAAAGTTTAAGTGGAAGAAGCGAGTATTACTATGCAGTTTTAAGCCAAAATTTAATGCAAGATACCAGCATATATAGCAATGTGGTTAGTATATCGCCCAATAGAGTAATAGAAACAACATTGCCATCGGGCATCAATTTTTATTACAGCAACGGATCCTTAAGTATTTCTTGGAAAGATGTAAGAGAAAACGATAATGCCATTGAAGCATTTATGGTACAAAGAAAAAAGGAAGGTGAGGCCGACTATAAAGTATTAACTCCAGTACCTACAAATAATAATAATATACAAGATAATAATATAGTGCCTGGAGTTAAATATTACTACCGTGTAGCCAATGTAAATATGAAGAAACAAATTAGTAATTACAGCAGTGCTAATGTTTTTGAATTAGAAAAAGACCCTGTAGATGTAATTGAAGAATTTTATGTAAGAAATACCGAGGGCAATATAGAAATTTCATTACCTAAAATGGAATTTGCCGAAAGAAATGCTTACAATATTTATAGGCGAAGTGCCGACGCCTCAGTTTTTGAGAAATTAGCAACAATAGATGCTAAAACATTTATATACTTAGACAAAACAGCCTTGTCTAAAACCATCTACGTTTATGCAATAACTGTTACCAATAATGATGGTAGAGAGGGCATTAAAGGAAAATCAATTTCGGTAAGAAAAGATTAGACGATAATAACTTAAAATAATTTTTATGAGTTTCAACATACGTATTAAACCATTATTTCTTATAGCATTTGCTTGTATTGCATGTAAAAGTGTTAATGCTCAAAATATAGATTTAGGAAATTTAAAAAGTACATTTTCAAAAAAAAATGCACTAAAACTTTCTGGCGGCCTTAATGCAACTGCTTTAACTTTTGGTGGTAACGATGGAAGTACTCGAGATCCATTAAACTGGTTTATACAAGGCAACTTAAACATTAATTTGTTTGGTCAAATTGATATTCCTTTATCACTTAATTTAACCAACGCAGGCACTAATTTGCAACTGCCAAATTCGCCTAATAGAATTGGGCTTCATCCCACTTATAAGTGGATAACAGCTCATATTGGTGATGTTGCCATGACGTTTTCACCCTATACCTTAAGTGGTCATCAATTTACAGGTTTAGGGGTTGATTTAGCTCCTAAAGGTAATTTTAGAATAAGTGCCATGTATGGTCGCTTGCAAAATGCTGTTGAATTAGATTCTTTAAACACAGCATCGTTACCTGCCTACAAAAGAATGGGCAATGGTATTAAAGTGGTTTATACAACTAATAATAAAAAAGCACAATATGGTGTTACTGTATTTACTGCAAAAGACGATATTGAATCATTAGCTTTTAAGCCAGATAGTTTACAAATACTACCACAACAAAATTTTGTTACAAGTTTTAACACCTCATTAAAACCTACTTCTAATACAGAATTTATTGCCGAGTATGCAATTAGTGCCTTAACTAGAGATATAAGAGATACTACCCTTGTATCAGAAAAATCTAATAATATTTTTGCAAGTCTTATCAATGCAAAAAATTCAACAGGCTTTTTTAATGCTTTAAAAATGCAATTTAATTTTCATTTAAATACTACTGTTATAGGCGTTGGGTACGAAAGAGTAGATCCAGGGTACAAGACATTAGGTGCATATTTCTTTGCCAACGATTTAGAAAATTTTACAGTTAATTTTTCACGAAGTTTTTTTAAAAACACTACAAATTTTAGTGCAAATTTTGGGGTGCAAAGAGATAACTTGGATAATGCAAAGTCTGGAGAAAATAAACGATACATCATTTCTAGCAACCTTAGTATTGCAGCCTCTAAAAAAGTATTTGCCAATTTAAGTTATAGCAATTTTCAAACTTTTATGAACATTAGACCAATTTTTCAGCTAATAAATCAAGTAAATTCTATACAAAACTTAGATACACTTAATTTTTCTCAAATAAGTCAAAATGCCAACTTAAACTTAAATTTTATTACTAAAGAATCTTCAACAGCTAGTCAAAATTTAAATATGAATCTAAGTTATCAAAATGCTGAAGATGTTCAAGGAGGTATAAAAACAGCAAGTGGAAGTACAGAATTTTATAATGCAGCTTTAACATACAACTTTTCTTTTATACCAAGTGCTATAAATGTTAATGCGTCTTACAATTACAGTTACAATAAATTAGCAAGTGCAGGTTTTACTATACAAGGCCCAATTGTAGGAATTAGTTCAAAACTTTTTAAGAAAAGTCTTACATTAAGTTTAGTATCATCTTTTAATACAAGTAGCTCTACCGACGTTACTCAACCTAAAACAGATATTTATAATACAAGATTTAATGCAACCTATACGTTCTTTAAAAAACATAATTTAACCCTTGGTGCTAACAATCAAAGGAGAATAGTAGGAGCATTAGAGAATAATATAATGTTAGGAAATTTGGCTTATAGTTTTAATTTTTAAACTGTTTTCTAGATTTTGTATGGAGTGAGTTTAAAAATGTAAGGGTGTATAATATTTTTTTGTGTCTTAATGGTAAATGTGTTGTAAAGTCGCTTAAATGTGCTTCTTTACAACACAAAAACTTATAAAACCTGTAAGAGCCTCTTATTGATTAATTTGTTTTTATTTCCTTTGCTCATTCGCTTACTTTAAAACAATATCAATTTATAAGGGATATATAATTTTATTCTTTTTAGTTTCTTCTTTATTTTTTCTTAATGCATATCTTCACAGCAAACTTGTAATTGTATGCGAT
>JBMLOR010000272.1:0-6056 GCA_049242865.1 Chitinophagaceae bacterium
CATAGAGTAAACCTTGTGTTAAACCAACTTGTTTAATGATGATTATTCCTCCATACTTAAAAAAAGGTAACACTATTGGCATAGTTTGCACTAGTGGTTTTATGCCAATAGAAAACACAACAACATGTGTAAATGTATTACAACAACAAGGCTATAAAGTTGTGTTAGGAAAAACTGTTGGAAATCAGTTTAATTATTTTTCTGGAACGGATGAAGAACGATTAAACGATATTCAAACCATGCTCGATAATAATGAAATTGATGCCATTTTATGTGGCCGTGGAGGCTACGGTTTAAGTAGAATTATTGATAAAATAAACTTTAAAAAATTTATAAAAAATCCTAAATGGATTATTGGTTTTAGCGATATTACTGTACTGCACAGTTTTGTAAATACACAACTAAAAATAGCCACATTGCATGCACCAATGGTAAATGCTTTTAGTAATAATGGTTTTAAAAGCCAATATGTGCAATCTTTACTAAAGGCTTTAAAAGGTATTAAAAGCAACTATACTTGCCAGCCACATGATTTTAATAAAATTGGAGAAACAAGTGGAGAATTAGTAGGTGGAAATTTGTGCATTTTGGCACATTTACAAGGCACAAATGCTGCTGCAAAAACAAAAAATAAAATCTTGTTTTTAGAAGATGTTGGAGAGTATTTATATAATATCGATAGAATGTTTTTACAACTAAAAAGAGGGGGCGTATTTAAAGATTTGGCAGGTTTGGTTGTTGGCGGTTTTTCAGAATTAAAAGATACAACTATACCATTTGGGCAAACAGTTTATGAAATAATAAACAGCCATGTGGAGGAATATAATTTTCCTGTTTGTTACAATTTTCCAGTAAGCCACGAAACCGAAAATGTAGCATTAAAAATTGGTGTACAACATCAATTAAAAATTAATAAAAATAAAGTTATACTAAAAGAAATTTAATAAGTATTTATAGCAATTATTGCATTAATACTTATTACTAAAACCAATTAAAAATTGCTTCACTGCTAAGTTGCTCTTTTGCAACTCCTTCGTAGTCTCTAATTATTTCACCTTGCTGTAGTTGAATAATTCTATTTCCAAAAGCATTGGCATCTTTCAAGTTGTGCGTTACCATTATTGCTGTTAACTTATGCTGTGCTACTAACTTATTGGCAAGTTGCATAATGCTATGGGCAGTTTTAGGATCAAGTGCTGCTGTTGGCTCATCGAGCAGTAAAATTTTGCAATTATCTAGTACACTCATTATTAGTGTGAGGGCTTGGCGTTGACCACCACTTAAATTACCCACCAAAGTATTTAGTTTGTTTTCTAATCCTAGTTCAAGAATTTTCAATTGGTCTTTTATATGAAGTTCGAAGCTTTTGTTCAGTCCTATTTTTAATAATTTTTTTTGAGTTCGTAAAGCTGCCAATCTACAGTTTTCAAGAATTGTTAAGTTAGGTGCAGTGCCTTGTAAAGGATTTTGAAAAACCCTTGCTATCCAATTACTTCTCTTATAATCTGGCAAACTAGTTACATCTTCACCATCAATTATTATACTTCCTTTTTTACAAAAAACACTACCAGCAATGGTATTAAGTAAGGTAGATTTTCCCGACCCATTTGCTCCTACAATTATGGTAAAACTTTCTGGCTTAAATTCAACATTTAAATTGTTTATAATAACTTGCTCATTTACTTGAGCCTCGTTAACTAGTACATGTATATTTTTAAGTTGAATCATATAGCTTGTTGATTTTTTTTGTAAGAAAATGCAACAATGCTAAGTACCATTAATGCTGTGATAAGTTTTAGGTAAATAGTATCTACACCAAGTGTAAGCGTTATAGCAAGTATTAGTTGAAAAATAATGCTGCCAATAACTACACTTATTAGTTGTAAAAACATTTTTTGTATGCTCAACCACTTTATTAGGGTATTTGCTATAAGTACACTTCCAAGGCCTGTAATTACAATACCAATACCCATATTTATATCAATAAATCCTTGATATTGTGCCACCAAAAAACCACTTAAAGCAATGCAGCTGTTACCAATAGCTAAACCTAAAATTTTTTTTGAGTTGGTATTAATTCCTACAGCGTTTGACATAGATTCGTTATTGCCAGTTGCTCGCAAAGCCAAGCCAATATCGGTTTTAAGAAAATAATTTAGTGTAACAACTATTAATAAAACAATTGCTATACAAATAATTAATTGGTTAAATGTTTCGCTAAAAGCTGCGTTTTGAAAACTGAAAATTTGAGTGTTAAAAAAATGATGCACATTTAGCAAAGGGATATTTGATTTACCCATAATGGCTAGGTTTATGGAGTAAAAAGCCGTCATCACTAAAATGCCAGCAAGTAAAGGTTGTACTTTAAATTTTGTATGAATAAATCCTGTGCAACAACCTGCTAAAACACCACCAATAATACTTGCAGGGAGAATAATAAAAATAGACGTTTGCTGAACCATTAATACACCAGTAATTACTGCACCAAAGGTGTAGCTACCATCAGTAGTTATATCAGGAATATTGAAAATTTTAATACCTAAATATATGCCCAAGCTAAGTATAGATAAGCAGCACCCAAGAATTATCGCAGTTACAAAAAATATACTCATTTTTAGAAGTACTTACTAAAACAACGCTTTTAACTTTTTGTTGAATAGCTTAGTTATTTTTTTGCTTTATAGTATCAGCAAAGCTTAGTTTTTGGTTTAATCCAACAATTACTTTGGTAATTCTATTACTTATTCCATTTTGGGTTTTGGCTTGCTCAATCCATTTACTATAATAGTTCTGATGGCTTCGAGGCATTTTATAAAAAAAATTAAATGCCGTAGGGTCATCTTTTAAACATTCAACCAAATCCTTATTAAGTTCATAAACACTGTTATCTAATTCTAGTTGTAAGTTTACTTCATCACCACTTCTTAAGGTTAGTTTTTTTCTTAAGTCGTTATTTAAAGTAAGAATAAAATTGCCTTCACCCACGGGCAAAAGAGCAATGGCTTGTATAGGGTTGTTGTTTATTAAACCTTTAACCCTAAAACTTTTTTTATTGTTTGGTTTTAGTTGCAATGCAATGTTGGCAGAAATTTCAATGTAGGTCCAGCCAGTTTTTTCGCCTTTTTCAGCAAATTTTTTTATAATGGTAGTAAACTTTACCATTCACCATTAAAATTTTTTATCAATAATATAGGGTAGCATGGCACGCCAAGTAGGCCAATCGTGGTGAATGTCAGCTCCCCAAACATCTAGTTCATGCCAAATGCCTTTATCCCACAAAACCTGACTAAAATGTTTATTTGCTTCGGGGTCTTCAAAGTTTCCACCACCTGTGTAAATATGAATGTGGTGGCTGCTTTTTATTTTGTTTAAATACCAATTATCGTTTAAGTTGGGAATATAATGCATGGGGCTGTTGTAATACACTTGATCATCCCAATAACCTTTTGTATATTCACTTAAGTCGTAAACCCCACTCATGCTTATTACCCCATTAATAATATCGGGGCGTTTTAAAAACAAATTCATTGCATGTAATGCACCAAAACTAGCACCACAAGTGTATACAAATGTTTCGTTGCTAGTATGGGTTCTTATATAAGGAATTACCTCGTTAAATACATATTCGTTAAACTGATTTTGCCTAATAGCTTTATGGCTAGGTTCCATTTCATTGTTCATCCAACTTTCTGTATTTATACTATTTATGCTAAAAACTTTTAGTTTTCCTGCATTAATAAAAGGAGCTAGAGCCTCAATTAAGTTAAAGCGTTCGTACTCTTTGTAATCAGCAGCAGCAGTAGGAATTAATAATAAAGCAAAGCCAAAACTTCCATAACTTACTATGGGCATTTGTTTGTTTAAAGCAGGGCTAAACCAAGACGTCTCGTGTGTTTGCATATAGTTTTTTATAAAGGTATATTTCAAATGTAGTGTTTTTACATTCTAAACAAAAAATTACAATGTATAGCTTTTATTGTAATGTAACATTTTTGGGGTGATGAATTAAAACTTATATACTGATTTTCAAATAGATGTAAAAAAATATCTTGGTAAGACTGTAGAAAATTTTACTCAATATTAAACCATTAACACAATTTTGCATCTACACCTTTGTTAAAAAAACCACATGGATGTAAACGATAAAGAATTGTTGCTGCAATTTAAAATTGCTGCAACTAAAGAAAAAGCATTTACTAGCATTTTAAAAAAGTATCAAGAACGTTTGTATTGGCATATCAGAAGAATGGTTGTTGATCACGAAGATGCTAATGATGTATTGCAAAATATGTTTATTAAAGTATGGGGAGGGTTAGATAATTTTAGAGAAGATAGTCAATTATATACATGGTTGTACAGAATTGCAACAAACGAATGCTTAACGCATTTAGAAAAACAAAAACGTAGAGTAGCTGTTAGTATTGATGATGAAGAAGGTGGGTTAGAAGATAAAATTAAAGCATCGGAAAACTTTGATGCAAATAGACTAGAATGGAAACTTCAGTTAGCTATACAGCAACTACCAGAAAAACAAAGATTAGTGTTTAACTTAAGATATTATGATGAGTTGCCTTACGAAGAAATGAGTAAAATATTAGAAACCAGCGAGGGAGCATTAAAAGCAAGTTATCACCACGCAGCAAAAAAAATTGAAGATTTTATTAGAAATTGTTAAACTTTTTAACAAATAGAGCGTCAAAAAAAAGAAATCATGGCACAAGCCTTATACATACAACACGAGTTACAAGAATTAGCACCTAGTTTAATTGGGCTGCAAAGCAACGTTTATACCATACCACAAAACTATTTTGTTGAATCAGAAGAAGCTGTTTTACAGCTAGTTACACAAAATTTTGTTCCTAAATTAAAGCCCTCGTATACGTTGCCAGATGGTTATTTTGATACTTTGAGTAGCCAAATTTTGCAAAAAATAAAACATCAAAATATTGAGTTTAATGATGATGAATTAAAAGATATTGCTCCCTTACTAGCATCTATACCAAAGCAAAATGTTTATAAAATTCCACAAAACTATTTCGATAATTTAAACATAAAAATACCAAAGGCTAAGGTTGTTAGCTTCAAAAAAACAATGCAATATGCTAGTGCAGCAGCTGTAATTGGTGTTGTAGCATTATTTGGTATAAAAGCAGTAAACATTAATAAAATTAAGCAAGAGTATGCAGCAGCCAAAAAAGTAAATATCGAAAAAAGTATAGAACAAATTAGTATAGATGAATTGCAAAAAGGTGTAAATAACACAGTTGCATTTAATAATACTGTAGTAGAACCTCCTGTTACAAATTTGCAAAAAATTTTAGATGTAGAAGAAAGCTTGCAAGTGGTAAGTGATGAGGAATTAGAAAATTATTTACAACAAAATAGTGAGATAGAAAAAATTGATGCTTCGATGTAAATAATAATAAAAAAAACGTAGTGAGCTTAGAATACTTCGCTACTTTGTGTTAAACAAAAAAAACAAAAAATAAAATTATGAAAAAACTTTTTACAATCATTGCATGTATTTTGGCAGGGCATGTTGCCTACAGCCAAGAACCACCTGATGGAACAAAAAATGAAAAAGTAGCCGAAACAATTGAAGCGTTAAAAGTTGCTTACATTACAAAAGAGTTAGAGCTAAGTGCCGAAGAAGCACAGCAGTTTTGGCCATCATACAATAGTTTTTCGAGCGAAATAAAAAAAGCAAGGCAAGAATTTAAAGATGATGACATTGCTTTTGAAGAAAAACGTGTTGGTATTATGAAAAAATACCGTGAAAGCTTTAGAAAAATATTAAACAACGAAGAGCGTGTAAAAAAATGCTTTAAGGCCGAGCCTAAATTTCATAATATTTTAAGAAAAGAATGGCAGCTTAGGCAAAATAAAATGCCATTACGTAGGCAAGGCCCTCCACCAAATAGGCAAGGCCCAAGAGGATAAGATTTAAAAATTAGATAAAAGACTAGTAGTAATTACTAGTCTTTTTTGTGCTTTTTTTTCAAACGATTGAAAAAAAGATTAAATTTTTTGAAAAAATGAAAATTAATTTGGAAATA
>JBMLOR010000273.1:0-6209 GCA_049242865.1 Chitinophagaceae bacterium
TTGTACTAAATTCGTTTTTTTATAAAACGTTTTTTGTTTAAAAATGAATAAAAATGTAGCAAAATTATTGATATTATTTTGCAAGGTGTGCAAAGTTAACTGTTTTAGGGTTTTAACATACACTTTAATCTTTATTTAAGTTCATTTTTTGCCAAAAAAGTAATAATATATTCACAATTTATTCACTCTTGCAGCAAACACACCTAATTTTACCAACTAATTTTTTTTTATGAGTTTAATGGAACAACTAAATCAAACGGTTTCTTTTATACAAAGCAAAGTAAATACAAAAGCTAGAGTAGGAATTGTGCTAGGAAGTGGACTAGGCAATTTAGCAGAAGTAATTAAAGTAGAGCAAGCTATCCCTTATACAGAAATTCCTCATTTTCCTACAAGTACAGTAAAAGGGCATGGTGGTAAACTTTTGTTTGGCGAATTAGGGGGTGTGAAAGTGGTGGTTATGAGTGGTCGTTTTCATTTTTACGAAGGATATTCAGCCCAACAAGTTGTTTTTCCTGTTAGAGTAATGAAAATGCTTGGTGTAGAAACTTTATTATTAAGTAATGCAGCAGGTGCTGTAAATCCAAACTATAAAGTGGGTGATTTGATGATTTTAAATGATCATATAAGTTTTTTTACTACTAATCCTTTATTGGGTAAAAATGAAGAAGAATTAGGAACTCGTTTCCCAGATATGAGTGAGCCATATAGCCATGATTTAATTAATAAAGCTTTAGAAATTGGTAAACAGCATAATATTCACTTGCATCAAGGTGTATACACAGCAGTAACAGGCCCCACTTTTGAAACCCATGCTGAGTACAGATTAATTAAAATTATAGGAAGCGATGTAGTGGGCATGAGTACAGTACAAGAAACAATTGCTGCAATACATTGTGGTATGAAAGTTTTTGCTGTTAGTGTTGTTACTGATTTAGGAATTAGAGATAATAATGAAGCAATTACTCACGAAGAAGTTTTAATTGCAGCTAAAGAAGCTGAGCCTAAACTTACTTTACTATTTACAGAATTGGCAAAAGCCTTATAAGTTTAAGTTTTTGAGGAGGAGTTTTTAAAGCATAATACATGGTAAATTATTTTAAACTTTTTAATATAAAGGAAGCTTTTTTAATTAATCAATCCGAATTAAAGCAGCAGTTTTTATTATTATCTAAAAAGTATCATCCAGATTTTTTTGTTAATGCTACTGAAGATGAAAAAGAAGAAGCTTTACAAATAAGTGCAGCCATAAACAAAGGCTACAAAATTTTGAGTAATTCTGTAAGTACAATGGAATATGTTTTAGAGTTGAATGGTATTAAAGAAAAGGATGAAAAATATAATTTGCCACAAGATTTTTTAATGGAAATGATGGAATTAAATGAGCAAATAATGGATGCCAAACTTGAGCAAAACAAAGATGTTTTAAGTAATTGTTTAACAAAAATTGAAACAATAAAAGATGACATTTATAAGCCTATTAAAACGTATGTTGAAACGTATAATGAAAATTTGTATTCACAAGAAGGCTTGTTGCAAGTAAAAGATTATTTTTTTAAGTTAAAATATCTTGAACGTTTAACACAAAATATTTAAGCTGAAAATGAATATATACTGTTTAAAATTTTTAATATGACATCTAAAGCAAAAACACCAGAAGAGTATATAGCAGAACTGCCTGAAGATAGAAAAACTGCCATTGAAAAGCTTAGAAAAATTATCAAGAAAAATTTACCCAAAGGGTTTAAAGAAGAAATGAGTTATGGAATGATTGGGTATGTTGTACCACATAGTTTGTACGCCTCAGGTTATCATTGTGACCCAAAATTGCCTTTACCATTTTTAAATATTGCTTCGCAGAAAAATTTTGTGGCTGTTTATCATATGGGTTTGTACAATGATAAAAATTTACTAGATTGGTTTACCAATGAGTATGAAGCCTTGAACTTAGGAAAGTTAGACATTGGAAAAAGTTGCTCTAGGTTTAAGAAAATGGATAAAATTCCTTATGATTTAATTGGGGAACTATGTACTAAAATCACTGTGAAAGAATGGATTGAAAGATACGAAGCAGCTTGGGTTAAAAAGTCTTAATGTTAATTAGCTGCCTGTTCTAAAATGTCATCAACAATAATACCCATGTGGCTTTCATCGTAGGTGCATTCTCCATTTTTAATTAACAATATTTGTGGAGATTCGTGATGAACATGAAATTTTTCTGCAATAAAGTTTGAAACAGGTCTGTAGTTTAATAAGTCTAAATAATGAAAATCAATTAAATTATCATTATTGTCATATCTATCTAATCTACCCTTTGCCATTTGGCTAATACTACAAGTAGTACTATGTTTAAAAATTACTTGAGGTTTTGTATTTGAGGCTTCAATAATATTGTCAATACCCTCAATTGTATTTAAAGTTATCCAATTCATATTATCTTCTAAAATATCTTGGATTATTAGTAGGACAACCTCCATTATTTCGAGAAGCACATGAACTAACCACTGTAGATGCTACAAACGCCACTACAACAATTGCTACTATTTTTTTCATTTTTTACTTTTTATTTTTAACAAAGATATTTGAGTACTACATAACGTTGCCTTATTTGTGGAAAAACCACGAAACTTTCACAAATTATTTACGTTTATTTTAAATCATCTCCAGTAAATGTAAATGGTAATAAATCTGCTGCAGATTCGATAATTAGAATTTTACCATTTAAACCACCGAGTATGAGTTTTATGGGTTGGTGATATCGTTTTTCAGTTTCAACCAAAGCTTGTCGGCACATGCCACAAGGACTTAAAGGCTTTATGCTTTCAGTATTTGGATTATGATTGTGATAACTAATCGCCATTACGTTTATACTTTGCTTAGGAAACATAGCAGCAGCACTAGATAATAGGCTTCGTTCAGCACAAATGGTTACAGGATAACTTGCATTTTCTTGATTTGTTCCAGTTAAAATTTTGCCATTTTGCAATAAAGCAGCAGCACCTACAAAAAAATTAGAATAAGGGGCATAGGCTGTTTCTGCTGTTTTACGAGCTTTTGAAAGCAGTTTAGCATCTTCTTCTTTTAATTCTTCAATGCTATGGTATTCCTCGTAAGAAAAATTAAATTTCTTTTTATTCATTTTGTGCAATCTATATAACTAAAACGAATTTATACTAAAAAAAGTATTTTACTTTACAATACGTTGGTTAAGTTAATACTTCAACTAGTTCACCTTCAATATCAAAATCATAAGCTTTTGTAATTTTTACATGTACAAAATTGCCTATTGATAATTTTTTGTTGGTATTAATTATTACTTCATTATCAACCTCAACACTATCAAACTCAGTTCTTCCAATGTATCTGCCAGCTTCTTTTTTGTCTACGATTACTTTAAAAGTTTTACCAACCTTTTCTTCATTTTTTTCTAATGAAATTTCTTGTTGTACTTCCATTATTTCTTGAGCTCTTCTTTGCTTTTCTTCAGCAGGAACATCATCTACCAAATCGTATGCACTTGTATTTTCTTCGTGACTGTATTGAAAAATACCAACTCTATCGAATCTATGTTTTACCAAAAATGCTTTAAGTTCTTCTACATCTTCCAAAGTTTCTCCAGGAAAGCCAGTGATAAGGGTTGTGCGTAAGCAAATGTTTGGAATTTCGGTTCTTATGTTTTCAATTAAAGTTTCCATTTCTTCTCTTGTAATATTGCGTTTCATGGCTTTTAGCATGTTGTTGCTAGCATGTTGCAATGGCATATCAAGATAATTACAAACATTATCATGCTTTTTTATGGCTTCAATAATTTCCATTGGAAATTTATGAGGGTAAGCATAATGTAGTTTTATCCAAACTAAACCTTCAACCTTAGCTAAGGCATCTAGTAGCTCAGGTAATGCTCTTTTTTTATAAATATCAAGGCCATAGTAAGTTAGTTCTTGAGCAATAAGCATAATTTCTTTTACGCCTTTTTTTACCAATAGCTGAGCTTCTTGAACAATATCTTCAATTGTTTTACTTACGTGTTTGCCTCGCATTAGTGGAATGGCACAAAATGAGCAGGTTCTATTACAGCCTTCACTAATTTTTAAATAAGCATAATGCTTTGGAGTACTTAAAAAACGTTCTCCAACTAATTCTTTTTTATAATCGGCATTAAATTGTTGTAAAATCAAAGGCAATTCTAGAGTGCCAAACCATGCATCAACTTCGGGTATTTCTTTTTCTAAATCACCTCTGTATCTTTCACTTAAGCAACCTGTTACATAAACCTTATCAAGCTTGCCTTTTTGCTTTAAGGATACCTGATCTAAAATAGTGTTTATACTTTCTTCTTTTGCTTTATCAATAAATCCACAGGTATTTACAACAACGATGTTGTGGTCTAATTTTTCGTTTTCGTGAATTACATTGTAATCGTTAGCAGCGAGCTGAGCACTTAAAACCTCGCTGTCTACTAAATTTTTACTGCAGCCTAGTGTAATAATATTTACCTTGTCTTGCTTTAAACTTTTAACCTTCATAAGGCAGCAAATGTACAAGTAGTTACATTAATAGTTGTAAACAACTGTACTTGTAATTTTTATTTTTAAAGCAAAAAACTAGTAGTTAGTTAAAACTTATTCTTCCACATCATGCTTTCAACGGGCTTGTTGGGTTGGCCACTATATTTTGCATTTTGTTTTTGGTTGTATTTAACTTCAATCTCACCTTCAACAGGAAAATAAATTAATTGTCCAATTGGCATGCCTTTGTATACTCTTACAGGTTGTTTAACACTGATTTCTAAGGTCCAATTGCCACAAAATCCAACATCACCTTTGCCTGCAGTTGCATGAATATCAATGCCTAGTCTACCAGTGCTTGATTTTCCTTCTAAAAAAGGAACATGAGCATGTGTTTCGGTATACTCTAAAGTTACGCCCAAATAAAATTCGTGTGGTTGCAATACAAAGCCATCATCAGGAATTTCAAAGTATTCGATGGTGTTGTGTTTTTTTGCATCTAGTTCTCTGTCTTTGTACATAGCCAAAGTGCTTCCTAAATGTACATCATAGCTATTACTTCCTAAATCATGTCTATTATAGGGTTCAATTTTTATAGTTCCTTTTTCTATTTCTTCTAAAATTCTTTTATCAGTAAGTATCATCTTAAGAGTATTGATGCAAATAAAATGCAAAAAATAATAATCATTATTGCATTTTTGCTTATGCCAATTTTTTATCAACAAATAATCAACCAATACACTAAGCTGGCTATTTGGAAAATAGAAGAAGATGAAAGTTATTTTATTAATACAGTTCCCTTACAACAACATATCACCCATCCTCATAAAAGGTTGCAACATTTAGCTGGCAGATTTTTGCTGAGATATTTGTTTCCAAGTTTTCCATACAGTGAAATTCAAATTGCCAGCACCCGTAAACCTTTTTTAGCAAACGAAGCTTTTCACTTTTCAATTTCACATTGCAACGATTTTGCTGCTGCTATTGTGAGTACCAAGCAAAGAGTAGGTATAGATATTGAACAAATTGATAAAAAGGTTTTTAAAATAGTACATAAGTATTTAAATGAAAATGAAAGGCTAAACTTTGACTTGTTGAGTTTTGAGAATGAACACAAACTTAGCAATCAACTTAAAGTTGCCACTTTGCTTTGGAGTGTAAAAGAAAGTTTATTTAAATGGTATGGATTAGGAAATGTAGATTTTAAGTCGATGTTACACTTGCAATTTCAACCAATTAGCGAAAACGGAAGTATTAATGCTTCCATCGAATTACCAAGCAATAGTTTACCATTGCAAGTTAATTATGCTTTTTTTAGAAATTTGTGCTTGAGTTATGTTGTAGAATAGCAAAAGTTAAATAGTGTAAGCACCCACCAATTCACATAGGTTTATACTAGAAAAACATGCAAATTTGCATTTTTAAAAATTAAATGAGAAGGCCCAACGGTATGCCAATTTATAAAACAAATGCTGAAGTAGAGCTTATGAAAGCTGCAGCCCAATTAGTTTCCTCCACACTTGCAGAAGTTGCAGCCATGCTAAAACCTGGCGTTACAACTATGCAGATTGATAAATTATGTGAAACTGTGGTAAAAGACAATGGTGGTACATTATCTTTTTTTAATTATCAAGGCACTTATCCTCACAATATTTGTGCAAGTGTAAACGATGTAGTTGTGCATGGATTTCCTAATGAAAC
>JBMLOR010000274.1:0-2561 GCA_049242865.1 Chitinophagaceae bacterium
TACCAGTTTCAAAATCGGGATTTTTTATTAAATGAGTTTCGTTGATGGGCGTTTGTTTAGTATTTTGACTATGCAATGGATTTACCCAAAAAGTAATAAACACCAATAAAAAAATTTGAACCAAGTTGCATTGGCTTTTAAAATGGTAAACAAAAGAAAGTGTGTACATTATTTTAATTTTTGTTATAAAACTTAAAACTGTGTTGTTTGATAAGCGTTTTTCCAAAGTATAATTTTATCAGTATCATTTTTTTGTGGCAAGCCTTTTGTGCTTCTACCATCATTAACCTCCTTTTGTAGTTGTGCTAATAATTTTGCAGCAATTTTTGGATACTTGTTGTAAAGATTTGTAGTTTCACCAGGATCATTTTCCATATTATAAAGCTGTGCAACTATTGTGGTATCGGCAACTTGTTTTTCAGTTGGTGATGTCCAACCTCCTGAACCTTTTGCTAATAATAATTTCCATTTTCCTAGTCTATATGCAAAATGGCCATTAATTGCATGGTGCACAATACCTCTTGCTTTGTTTTTTTGATTTTTCCCTAAAAGTGCTGGTAAAAAACTTTGACTATCTTCTGCAAAATTATCCTGAACATTGGCACCTATTATTTCTGCCATAGTTGCAAAAAAATCGGTTTGGCAAATCAATGCACTACTAGTGGAGGAAGCTTTTACTTTATCGGGCCATCTAACAATAAAAGGTACACGGTGCCCCCCATCCCATAAATCGGCTTTTGAACCACGATAAATATAGCTTACAGCATGCCCTTTGTTAGCTAATTCTTGTATGTTAGCAGATTTTGAACATCCATTATCACTTGAAATAATAATGATTGTATTATTAGCCATTCCACTAGAATCAATTGCAGCAATGATTTTACCAATAATATCATCTGTTTGCATTACAAAATCGGCATACTTATTTAACCCACTTTTACCCAACCATTCATTAGTAGGAATAATAGGTGTATGAGGCGATGTAAGGGCCACATAAGCAAAATAAGGCGTTGAAGTGTTTTGATTTTTTATAAAATTAATTGTTCTTCTTCCAATTTCTGGCAATACATCATTTACATCAAAATCTGGTGCCCCTTGTCCTTTTCTGTTAATGCCCTTTCTTGCGGTTGCTTCTCCTATGAATTTATTGTTTTCGATATAAATGTATGGAGGCATATCTGTTGATGCAGAAACTCCAAAAAAATAATCAAACCCATTAGTATTAGGTCCATTTTTAATTTCTCCTTTCCAATTAACAGCTACATTTCTTTTTACTTCAACTTCTGGTTCAACTTCTCCATCCATAAAGGGCATATCTAATCCCAAATGCCATTTACCAATGGCTGCAGTATTGTAGCCTTGCTGTTTTAAAAAGCTAGCAATGGTAGTTCTATTTGGGTCTATTAGAGGCTTGCTAAAACCACCTAAAACATATTCTTGCATTTTGGTTCTCCAGTTATAACGACCAGTAAGTAAGCTATATCTGCTTGGAGTACAAACTGATGAACTAGTATGAGCATCTGTAAATATCATCCCTTGCTTTGCAAGATTATCGGTATAAGGAGTAGCAATTTTACTGTTTGGGTTTAAACATTTTACATCACCATAGCCCCAATCATCTGCTAAAATAAAAACTACGTTAGGCTTTGTATTTGTTGAGTTAGTTTGGGTAAAAACATATTGAAATGGAATTAAAAAAAATGCTGAAATTAAAACTGCAAATAGATTTTTCATGTTCAATATATTTTATTTAAAATAATTTAGTTTGCTAACATTTAACTTGTAAAAAACCTTTACTATGTTATTTAGTTTTGCTTTTATACACCCTCACATAATCTATATAAGCTTTATCGGTTCCTCCTTTTTGAATAAACTCATTTTCTCTTACATCAACTTCTACCCAATCGCTAACACCCCAACAGCTTCCTGAAAAAATGATAAACTCATCCACATGTGGAATAGCTTTTGGGTCGGTAATTGCTTTTATTAATTTACCATCACAATAAAATTTTAAAAATGTTGGCGACCATTCTAAGCCAAAAACGTGATACTCAACATCGTATAAATTGGGAATTTTATTTTTACCGCTACCTGTACCTTTATGAGTTCCTTTGGCATAACCATCCCAATGTAATCCAAGCGAATAACTTTTTAATCTATTGCCTTCTACAATATCAATTTCTGCTCCATCATTAGCTGTGCCATCATGGGGGCCAGCATTAGTCATTGAGGTTCCAGAATTAGGCATCATCCAAAATGCAGCTTGATAACCATTAGGCTTTACCAAATGCATTTTGGCTTCTAAAAAGCCATAGGTTGTAGCGTATTTTCCTTTAGAATTAAAACGACCAACATAATAGGCACTGTCGTGTTTTTCAGGAGCTTTTTTGTAATAGATGAATAAGTTACCGTCTTTTTCTTCTACTTGCTTATCATCTGAATAAAGTGTAATATCTACCCTTTTTTTTGTTGAATTTTCAATCGTCCATTTTTTAGGATCTAAGGCATTATCATTAAATTCATCTGAAAAATGAAGCACCCAACTATTGTCAGCAACTTTA
>JBMLOR010000275.1:0-9060 GCA_049242865.1 Chitinophagaceae bacterium
CTAATAATCTCACGTCCTTTTCTTACTAATTGTTGTATTGTAGGCATTATCCTATATTATTTTTTCGGACGGCAAAAGTAGGCTTCTACAATGAAATAGCAAAATACTAAGTAGTTTTTTTATTAAAAAATATAAAAAAAATGTATTGTTAATAATTTATAGCATGCAAAACAAGTATTTACATGTGTATTTTATGAGCTATGATCGGATACTATAACCCATTTTCCATTGATTTTTTTTATTAATAAGGTATAATGGCCTTCTAAGTTGCCAATACTTCGTGTAAGTTGCCATTTACCAACTACAAAATAGTAAAGCGATGATATTTTATTAATGCTGATAACGGTACTTGTAAGTTTACCCATTGCAGTAGTATCGGGGTAACTTTTTCTGTAATTATTTAAGGTTGTTGTGTAGCCATATTTAGGCCCACTTTTGCCAATAAAAAGCAAACTATCGCTTTGCCAATAGCCAACCATAAAATTTTTAAGGTCTCCATTGTTCCAAGCTATTACTTGTTTTTGTAACATTGAACTTATTTCTTTTTCGTTTTTTGATTGGGCATCAATAGCATTAATCGAAAAAATAAAAATTGTGAAAGCAATTATAAATTTCATGGTTTAATTATTAAAATAAAAATCATAAAAATGTTCATGTATTATTTGTCCAAAATAGATTTTGTAAGCAGAATCAAATATTTCATTCTTTGTTAAGAGTATCTGTACTTCATTTGGTGAATAAAGAGAATCTTCACTAATATAAGATATTGCTTTTAAAATGCCTCTTTCTGTGGTTTTATTTTTAGTGGAAACTTTATCAAACATAGCACAAAGCCTATCAAAATTAAGTTGTGCACTTTCAAGGTTGTCGTAATTGAAAACAGTGTAAAAAGTTTCGTAATTAAAATAACCATTTCCTTTTTCAACAACATGTACAACAAGTTCTAAATTTTTGCAGTGTATATCAATGAAAGGATGTTTGTTAAATTGAATCGAGTGTTTGGTGTAAACAGGCTCATTTGTAAATTCAATAGGTGGAAAAGCTGTCCAAGTGCCGTTTTCAACCTTTTCAGATGCTATAGTTGGTATATGTTTTTTTAGAAACTCTTTAGTTTTTTCATTCGTTTCATTGATAGATATTCTTAAAAGTAGATCCTGTGTTAAATTATAAAAGTTATTGGGTGTATTATTCATTTTATTTTGTTTTCTATATCTTCAATAAAAAAAACTCCAATAAATACTGTTTCTTTTATTTTACAAGGTTTCACTATCTAACACTGCTTTTTCTTTCATACTCTTGTTCACCAAAAAAACACCAATTAAAGTTATTATTGAACCAATAATTATTTTAAGTGTAACTTTTTCGTTTAATAAGTAACTTCCTATAAACATGGCAACAAAAGGATTTACATAAGCATATAAAGCTGCTACGGCAGGGTTTAAATGTTTCATGCTAAACACAAAAGCTACAACAGCAATGATAGAGCCCAGGATAATTAAATAAAAAATTACACTCCAACTTTCTAGTGTTATTTCAGATAATGGAATATTTTTTTGAGTAAATAAACTTGCTACATACACCAAAACACTGCTAAGTAGCATTTGCCAACCCATACCATAATAAGGATTGATTGATAAATATTTTTTTGAAACAAGAATGGTACTAAAACTCCAAGCAAACATGGCAATAAATGCTAAAAAAATTCCAAATAAAAATCCAGCACCGTGTGGTGAATGAAAAGCACTGTCGTAAAAAACGAATGCAATGCCACTAAAGCCAAGTAAAATGCCAAAAATGGTGGATTTATTTATATTCTTATTCCCAAAAAATGAGTATTCAATTACTGCAACACTAAGTGGATATAATGTACCAATTAATGCACCTAAACCACTACTAATATATTTTAAACTCCATGTGCTAACTGCATTTGCCAAAGTAAATGTTAGTATACATAATATAAAAATCTTCTTAAATTCTTGTAGCGATGGAAGCTTAAGCTTTTTAAAAAACATAAAAAAACTTACAAAAATTCCTCCAGCAATAAATTGTCTGATCGATGCCAATTGCAAAGCAGGTAATTGTTTTAATCCATACTTCATGGCTACCCAAGTAGTGCCCCAAACAATACTTGTAACAACCAATGCAGTATATGCTTTTTGTTTTGTAGTAAATTGTAGCATGAATGCAATGTTATATCAATTTTTATATTTTTTCTTTTATCCTACAAAATAGCCATTTATCAATGCTTCTAAAAAAACCACACATATCCTATATTTTTGTTTCATGGAAATCACTAATGAACTTGTAGATAAATTAGCTCATCTTTCAAAACTTTCATTTAATAACACTGAAAAAGAAAGTATTAAGGCAGATTTATCAAAGATGATTGGCTTTATTGAGCAATTGCAACAAATTGATACTCAAGGTGTAGAGCCACTGCAGCATATGAGCGATGCAGTAAATGTTTTAAGAAAAGATGAACAACAAGGAAGCATTAGCCAACAGGATGGTTTGTTAAATGCTCCAAAAAGCGATGGCAAATATTTTATGGTGCCTAAGGTGATAAAAAAATAATTACATACAATAAACAACTCAAAATAATACACAATATGGCTGCAGTGATACAAGTAGAAAATTTAATAAAAAACTACTACATGGGTAAGCAAAGTGTACAAGTTTTAAAAGGCTTAAACCTTACTATCAACAAAAACGAATATGTTGCATTAATGGGCCCTAGTGGAAGTGGTAAAAGCACTTTGATGAATATTTTAGGTTGTTTAGATAGCCCTACTAGTGGTAAATACATTTTAAATAATAAAGATGTAAGCAAAATGAGCGACGATGATTTAGCATCGGTTAGAAATAGTGAAATTGGCTTCGTATTTCAACAATTTAATTTACTGCCTCGTTTAACAGCTGCTGAAAATGTTGCTTTGCCCTTAGTATATGCAGGCATAAGTAAAAAAGAACGTCACGAACGTGCTATCGAAGCTTTAAAAAAAGTAGATTTAGATAGTCGTAGCCATCATAAAAGTAATGAATTAAGTGGAGGGCAAATACAACGTGTTGCCATTGCACGTGCTTTGGTTAACAATCCTAGCATTTTATTGGCCGATGAACCTACCGGAAACTTAGATAGTAAAACCTCTGTAGAAGTAATGAAAATTTTTGGTAAAATTCGTGAAGCAGGTAATACAGTGGTTTTAGTAACGCACGAAGAAGATATTGCTGCTTATGCCAAAAGAGTAGTTCGTTTACGTGATGGTGTAATTGAAAGTGATACAATAAATCCATAATTTTTTTAGCAAGCTTTGGTAGTACTATTTAGCTTGGGTTGTGTCACTCACTTCAACGCCATAAACGCTAATGAGCTATGAAACATAAAACCTATGACTATTGATGCTATACATGATTTTGCTTTAAGCTTACCTCAAACCGAAGCAAGTTTACCTTTTGGTCCAGATGTAATGGTTTATAAAGCCAAAGGAAAGATGTTTTTACTTGTTCCACTCAATACAACTCCATTACAATTTAATGTAAAATGTCAACCTGAAATTGCAATTGAGTTAAGAGAACAATATCCCAACACTGTTTTGCCAGGTTATCACATGAACAAAAAACATTGGAATACCATCATTATTAATGGCTTGTTAAATGCACAGCAACTAAAACAATTTATCCAAAATTCATATAATTTGGTTTTTAAATAGTCAATAGTAACACTGTCAATAATCGTTTCCTAAATTGTTATAGCAGCCCATTTACTAATTTCGTCATTTTGTAATTTTTATTTTATAAATTAACCTTACGTTTGTTTCCTAAAATATTGTTTTGAATATGAAAAAAATACTAGTAAGTTTTTCTTTACTACTATGCTTAGTAAAATCTTATGCCGATGAGGGAATGTGGCTCCCTATGCTGTTAGGCCAGCAAGTTTACAACGATATGGTGAAACGTGGCTTAAAGCTTAAACCAGAGCAATTGTATAGTATTAACAATGCATCTATTAAAGATGCCATCATTATTTTTGGAGGTGGTTGTACAGGTGAAATTGTAAGCAACCAAGGCTTAATATTTACAAATCATCATTGTGGTTATGATGCTATTGCAAAAGCCTCTTCTGTAGAAAATAATTATTTGCAAAATGGTTTTTGGGCTGCGAGTAAAGACAAAGAAATTCAAACCAGTTTAACTGTTCAGTTTTTAAATAGAATTGAAGATGTAACTGATAAGGTTATGGCTGCTTTAGGCAATTTGCAAGGTGCCGAGCGTACAGCAAAGTTTAACGCCATACAAGCCGATATTGTAAAAGAAGCAACAGGTGGCGACGAGTTTAAACGTGCAGTTGTTGCCAGTATTTTTAAAGGAAATCAGTTTTTATTGTATGTATATGATGTACATAAAGACATTCGTTTTGTAGGTACTCCTCCAGAAAGTATTGGTAAATATGGAGGTGATACAGATAATTGGGAATGGCCACGCCATACAGGTGATTTTTCTGTTTTTAGAGTATACACAAGTGCCGATGGTAAACCAGCTAAATACAATGCTGCAAATATTCCTTTAAAACCTAAATATCATTTGCCAGTAAGTATTAAACCTTTAAAAGATGGCGATTATAGCATGATTTATGGCTATCCAGGAAGTACCAACAGATACGAAATTAGCGATGGTATAAAACTAAGTACAGATATTACAAGCCCAACTTTGGTTAAACTTAGAGACATGCGTTTGAAAAACATGTATGCCGAAATGATTAAAGATCCAGCCGTAAAATTGCAATTAGCTAGTAATTATGCAGGTATTGCAAACTATTGGAAATTTTATGATGGCGAAAGCAAGCAGTTGTTGAAGTATGATGTGTTTGGACAAAAGAAAAAATTTGAAGCTGAGTTTGATGCTTGGGCAAAAGGTAAACCAGAATATGAAAATATTACCAGCGAATACAATAAAAATTACGAAGCTTGGAGGCCTTATGCCATGCACAGAACTTACATGCAAGAAGGTATTACAGGTAGCCCATTATTAGCATTTGCTGGCAGTTGGATTGGGTTAGAAAATACACTATCTAAAAAAGATGTTAAGCAAGATGAAATTGATAAAGCTATTAAAGCGGCAACAGCTGCACGTAAAGCATTTTTAGAAGAAGAAAATAAAAAAAGTGATCAGGCTATTGTTGCTAATGTGTTATCAATGTTTTTAAATGATATTGATGCTGCACAACATCCTAAAGGGTTTTATACAACTTTGTTTAAGGCTAGTACAATTGATGAAAATCCTTTTAAAAAATATGCAGCCCATATTTTTGAGAATACAATGGCTTTTGATGATGCAAAATGGAAGGCCTTTACTGAAAAACCAAGTGTAGAAGCTTTAAATGCAGATCCTGCATTTTATACTGCAGCAGCATTTATTAAAAACTATAACACCAATTTTGCTCCAAAATTCACTGCATTTAATACTAAAAATACCGACTTAGGTAGAGCTTATTTAAAAGGAATTATGGAAATGAATCCTGAAAAAGCAAAACTGATGTATCCTGATGCAAACTTTACCATGAGGGTAAGTTATGGCAATGTAAAAAGTTATGTGCCTAGAGATGGCGTTAAATACGATATTGTTTGTACCATGGCAGGTGCAATGGCTAAATACAAAAAAGGAGATTATGAATTTGATTTGCCAGAAAAATTTATAGCATTAAATAAAGCTAAAGATTATGGCCGTTACGAAGACCCTGTGTATAAAGATGTTGTAATTAGTTTTATCACAACAAATGATATTACAGGAGGAAATAGTGGCAGCCCTGTACTAAATGCAAAAGGCGAATTAATTGGTTTAGCATTTGATGGTAATTACGAAGCCCTTAGCCACAAATTAGCATTTGATAAAGATTTAAATAGAACAATTTGTGTTGATGTTAGATACGTTTTGTGGTGTATTGAAAAATTAGGTAATGCAAAACATATTGTAGATGAGTTAACGGTAGTTGCTAAATAATCTTAATTGAAATATTAAAAAAACCACTGATAAATTCAGTGGTTTTTTTATTAAATAATGTTTGAATTTACCTCTACGATGGGCCTTTTTAGTAGCGTTGGATAATTTATTATAATGTCAATGGCAGTAGTTTCGTCTTTAACTTTTTCTTGTAAAGTTTTATCTAAATTTTTCCATGTAGTACTTCTTCTATTGAGTAATTTTTCCCACGATTTTTGAGCAAACCATTTTTTTAATATTGCTGGTGTAAGGTTGAATTTTTTTAGATTTACAAATTCAAAAACTTTGCCATCAGTTTTTAATTGTTTAATGGCTGCTTTTGTAGTATCACAATTTTCTAAACCATATATTTTTATTGTATCCATAATATTTATTTCAACTTATTAATAACTGCTTGTGGTATTAAATATTTTAAAATAGATTTTTGTTCTTCTTTTTTTTCTAAGAATTTCCAATCTTTTTTATTATCATTTATAGCGTACATCAATCCTTTAACATCAATAAATACAGTTTGTGTGGAGTCGATTAAACGAACATTATCTTTCCCAAACTTTTGTTTTAATCCAGGTAAAGCATATTGCATAGATAAACTGTTTTCTGATAGTTTGCCATTATCATAAAATTGCATATTCATAGTAAAATTATATTTAACTAATGCATATTTTACACTGTTATATGTAAAGGTTGGTGAAATATTTTGAATGTTATAATTAGAGAATCCAATTTTTAAATTCTTGTCATCAAGCATTTGTTGCATCGATTCTTTAATTTGCTTTTTTGGAGCAAGTGTAAATAATTTTGTATGCATTTTGTTAAGCAAACTATCAATTTCAAAATTCGAACTGTATCTAAAAAATGTAGTAATTTCTTTTACAATTTCTGTACTATCTTTTTGTTGTGCATACGATAATTTAAAGCTTATAACAAGCAACAATAAAATTTTTGTTTTCATCATGTAATTATTTAAAAGTCAAATTCACGTTTTCTGATATTAAATCTAAAACCTGCCGAAATTATATTGCTGTTAAAATCTGCAAAGCCATCTCTTTTATAATTTCGTATAATGTAATCAGCGTCAAAGAAAATATTAGGCAGTAATTCGTAAGTTGCACTAAGCTGTGCAAACAAAGCTGATGCTTTTATTCCTGTGCCATTTTTCCAACCATAATCTCTCGGTCTTGTAGTATAAACATTTAGTGGGTTGCTGCCCATATTTACACCTGCACTATCAGTACCTTGTGTATAGTAAATTAATTTTCCTTGAAGCATTAATTTAGGAATGGGTTGATATTTTACAATACCAATAAATTCTTTAAAATTTGAACCTAAAGGATGAGCCAATGATTGGTTATAATGAGTAGATGAACTATAATTATTTTTTGAGGAATATACAAATGGACGAACCAAATTTACCTCACCTTGTATGTCTAAGTTATCAATACCAAATAAGTTAATATGTTTAAAGCCAAGTTGTAATGCTTGTTTATTGCCCCACCATCCATTACTATATTTCAATACTTCTCTCATTTGAAATTCATTGATGATAAGTTGAGAATACAATTGTGTTTTTTTGTTTACATTGGCTTTTAAAGTTAGGCCAATTGTACTTTTATCTGGGCTGCCTGTATTATGTCCCATTGCTGTATAAAAAATCATTGGGTTTAAATATTGGGCCTCAAAACTTCCGTTGGGGCGGCCAAACATTATTTGCTCAAAAAAGCCCAAGTTTAACCATTTTGTTACCTGAAAATCTAGGTAATGTAAAGCCATAAATTTTTTAGGAAATAAAGTATCGCCTGCAGATAAAGGAACATCAGCCCTATTGGTCATTTGTGCAAAAATGTTGGTATAGTTAAATCTCCAAAAACGAGTGTTTACTTTAAGAAAAAGAAAATTGTTCGAAAAGTCACTAACAATTAAACTTCTATGTCCATTGCCAATAAATATTTTATCAAAAGCAAATTGTAGATCAATGCCTTTGGCTGCATTAATCATTATACCACCTTTAGCTTCAAAAGCATTTACCACACCTGTGGGGTCAAGTTTGTAGTAACCCAAACCAGGCATAGCATTATTTTTTGCAGTGAATTGCTGAACGTAAAGTGGGTTTCGAAGTTTGTTTTCTGTAACATAAGTGTAGTATCCAATTTTTTTGTTAAAAGTACCACGCCAATTGCCAAACATTCTTGAATTGTTATATATCGTTTGATTTACATTATTATCTTTTCCTGCTTTGAGTTCAAAATTTAATTGTGTAATAAAGGTAAAATCACCTTTTTTAACTCCAAAGTATAATGGATTGGTAAGGTGCTCCTTGCTATAAAGAGATTTAAATTTAAGCCCTGTATCGCCTTGGTTTTTTCTCCATTCAAAGTTGGTTTTAAGCATCATATTTAAATTATACTTATCAACTTTAGAGAGTTTTAAATGTCCATTTTTACTCAAGCTATCAATAAATTCTAGGCGTTCTGTAATGGTTTTTCTGTCAAAAGGTTTCATAGTGCTAAAGTTTAAAACACTATCTTTCTGTAACATAATTTCAAACCTATCCAATGCATGATATTGCCTAGTACCTAGCTCTATAAAATCAGCTTGTGCAAATACAAAATGAATGCTTAAAATTGCAACGAAAATGCAGATTAGTTTTTTCATCAATTAGTTTATTAAACTTCAAAAATAAGTTATCATGCCATCATACCTAATTAAAAATTGTTTAGCAGTTAACGAAGGCAAACAATTTACAACCGATATACTCTTAAAAAATCAACGAATAGAAAAAATTGCATCAAACATTAGTGTTGATTATGATGTGATTGAAGTTGATGGTACAGGCTTGTATGCTATACCTGGAGTAATTGACGATCAAGTACATTTTAGAGAACCTGGGCTTACGCATAAAGCAAATATTTATACCGAAAGTAAGGCTGCTGTTGCAGGTGGTGTAACAAGTTTTATGGAAATGCCCAACACCAATCCACCAGCATTCACAGTAGAACTATTGAACGATAAATTTAATATTGCCAAACAAACTTCATTAGCTAATCATTCTTTTTTTATGGGTAC
>JBMLOR010000276.1:0-18403 GCA_049242865.1 Chitinophagaceae bacterium
GTGGTAGATGAATTTGCTGACTTAATTATGACAGCAGGTAAAGAAGTTGAAATGCCTATTGCACGATTGGCCCAATTAGCTAGGGCAATTGGTATACATTTAATTATTGCAACACAACGCCCAAGTGTAAACATTATTACAGGTACAATTAAAGCAAACTTCCCTGCACGTATTGCTTTTAAAGTAAGTAGCAAAATTGATAGTAGAACTATTTTAGATGCAGGTGGTGCTGAGCAATTAATTGGTAAAGGTGATATGCTAATTAGTTATAATGGCGAAATTACAAGACTTCAATGTGCATTTGTAGATACGCCTGAAGTAGAAAAAGTATGTGATGCTATTGGCGACCAACAAGGTTATCCTCAACCATTTTATTTACCTGAATTTGTTGATGAAAAAGAATTTGAAAAAGGTAATTTAGATGTTAACGATAGAGACCCATTATTTGAAGATGCAGCAAGATTAATTGTACAAAACCAAATGGGTAGCACATCACTAATTCAAAGAAGAATGAAATTAGGATATAACAGAGCAGGAAGGTTGATGGACCAATTAGAACAAGCTGGCATTGTTGGCCCTAATGTAGGTAGTAAGGCTAGAGAAGTAAAATATAAAACTGAAACTGAACTAAATGAATTTTTTGAAATGCAATAATGTATATGCAAATTCATCTTTAACAATTGCATTTAAAAACACAAAAAGCGAATTGTATTATTAATTATAAAAACAAAGTAGATTTTATTTTTTGCAAATTCTGTTTTCCTTATGTTTGCAGCCACAAAAAAATGGTCCTGTGGCCGAGAGGCTAGGCAGAGCTCTGCAAAAGCTTCCACACCAGTTCGAATCTGGTCGGGACCTCAAAAAATAAAAAACTCTTCAATAAAAATGGAGAGTTTTTTTATTGTATTTTGCAACAGTAGTAATTATTCTTACTCAAGCTTATGTAGTATTTCTACTAAATTATTTATTTGCACTTAACACTTAAAATAGTAACTATACTTCTATTTTGCTGCATAGGAACAGCTTTTTCCCAGCAAAATAGCTTCAGCAATCTGCGATTTAAAAAAATTGCAACCAAGGGCACATTTGTTTTAGACGAGAAAAGTATAGTGCCAAATAGCGTTAAAATATTTAATGTTGATACTAGTTATTACACTATAGATTATACAAATGCTGTTTTCTCTTGGAACACATTAATAGCTCAAGATTCAATATTAATTCAATACAGGGTTTTTCCTATTAATTTAAACAAAACAGCTGCAGGATTTAATTATGACAGTATTAAAAATAATTTTATTGCAGCACAGCCATTTATCTTCAAAAACAATAGCAAACAAAACCAAAACAATAATTTTTTAAATTTTGGTGATGTAAACTATAATGGAAGCTTTGGGAGAAGTTTGAGTTTTGGCAATAATCAAGATGCTGTTTTTAACTCTCAACTAAACTTACAATTAAATGGGTTTATTGGAGATAGTATTGAAATTGCAGCAGCCATTACCGATAATAACATTCCTATACAACCAGATGGAAATACACAACGACTAAATGAATTCGACAGAATTTTATTACAATTTAAAAAAAGAAATTGGGAATTAAGTTTAGGAGATATTGACGTACGCCAAAATAAACAGTATTTCTTAAATTTTTATAAACGATTACAAGGGGCAAGCTATTCAAACACAGATAAAAAGGGCAATAATTTAACCCTTGCAGGGGCAATTGCTAAAGGAAAATTTGCAAGAAATGTAATTAATGGCCAAGAAGGAAATCAAGGGCCTTATAGATTACAAACACCAAATAACGATTTCTTTTTCATTGTTTTGGCAGGTAGTGAACGAATTTTTATTGATGGTGAATTACTACAACGAGGAGAAGACCAAGATTATGTAATAAATTATAATACAGCAGAAATTACATTTACGCCAAAGCGAATGATTACAAAAGATAAAAGGCTTCAATTTGAATTTGAATATGCAGACAGAAACTATTTAAATTCTGTATTATATGCTAGCAAAGATTTTCAACCATTAAAAAATCTTAAAGTTAATGTTGCTATATACAGTAATAATGATGCAAAAAATTCTCCTATTAATCAGCAACTCAACACACCTCAAAAACAATTTTTAGCCAACCTAGGCGACAGTATTTCTAGAGCTTTCTACCCTATTGAAAGTATCGACAGTTTTAATACATCTAGAATTATGTATTTAAAACGTGTAAACCCTATTAACCCAACTTGGGATAGCATTTATGTATTTAGTACTGATAGAGATAGTGCAAAATATATTATGAATTTTGCAGATGTTGGTTTTAATAAAGGAAACTATATCCCTTTATTTATTGGCACAAATGGCAGAGCTTTTCAGTATACAGCTCCCATTAATGGTGTGCCCCAAGGTAATTTTGAACCTGCTCAGTTTTTAGTAACTCCAAAAAAACAAGAAATATTTGCACTTAATGCAGTTTACACCTCAAAGAAAACAACAGTTACAACAGACGTTGCTATGAGTAATGTTGATGTAAATACATTTAGTACAAAAGATAAAAATAACGACAAAGGATTTGCTGCTAAAGTTGGAATTGAAAATAATCAACTGTTAAAAAAACAAAAAACATTAATAACTAATTTCTCCTACGAATGGGTTGATAAAAATTATAGACCACTTGAAAGGCTTAGACCTGTTGAGTTTAGCAGAGATTGGGGTTTACCAATTTTACCAAACTTCGCAACAGAACACTTGCCAAAAATTGGGATTACTTTTAAAGATGACCTTAACAATAGTATTGGTTATGAAGCTAAAGCCTATATAAGAAATGATGGATTTAATGCATTAAAACACAACTTTATCCATAAACATCAAATTCAAAATATCAATGTTTATAGTGATATTAGTTTAGTTACAAATAACACCACTACAGATAAAGGATATTTTTTTAAACCTAACTTTTCTATACTTAAAAGCATTTCTAAAAATAGTGGATATACAATATTGCTGAATTATAGCTTAGAACAAAATGTACAACAACATAAAATTACAGACACATTAAGTAACTTGAGTTTTGCTTTTGAAACCATTAATGCAGCTATAAAAAGTAGTGAGAAAAAAAACAACAAATGGAGTTTAAGCTTTTTTACTAGGCTAGATAAACTTCCTCAAAAAAAACAATTAATTGCTACAGATAGAAGTTACAATTATAATTTTTCTTTGGATCTATTGCAAAGCAAAAAGCACCAATTTAAAACAAATATTACATATAGGCAATTGCAAATTTTAAATCAACAACTTACTGCACAAAAAGCAGATAACAGTCTTTTAGGGCGAGCCGAATACATGATAAATGAATTTAAAGGATTAATTGTAGGAAATGTATTGTACGAATTAGGTGCAGGACAAGAACAAAGAAGAGATATTAATTACATAGAAGTTCCTGCGGGTCGTGGAGAGTTTACTTGGATTGATTATAATAACGATGGTATACAACAACTTAATGAATTTGAAGTAGCAAGGTTTCAAGACCAAGCAAAGTATGTTAGAATTTTTACTCCAACCAATCAATTTATTAAAGCAAATTATACACAGTTCAACTATGCTGTAAGTATTTTACCAAGAGCCATTGTAACATCGATTAAAAATAAAAAAATTGGTAGCCTATTGTCGAAATTTGTATTACAAAGTTCAATGCAAACAAGCAAAAAAAATATAAGTACAGGAAATCCAACTTTTAACCCTTTTGGAAAAGATGTTTTTGATACGGCATTAATTAGCTTTAATAAAACAAGTAACAATACAATTTCATTCAATAGATTTAGCACTAAATGGGGTGTTGATATTACACAAATAAATACCAACATACAAAGCTTGCTAACTTATGGTTTAGAAAATAGAACTACTAGCGATTGGGCTCTCAAAGCAAGATTTAATATAAAACAACAATACAGCTTTGAATGGTTACAAAAATGGGGAACTAATAACTTATTTACACCCAAATTTAGTAACAGAAATTTTAGCTTAGATATACAATCTTTTGAGCCAAAACTTGCCTATACAAATAGCACAAAATATAGAATTGTAGCAAGTTATCAGTATCAATCAAAACAAAACAGTCAAAATTTTGGTGGCGAAAAAAGCATTTCAAAATCATTTAATGTAGAATTAAAATACAACTCGGTGCAAAGCACCTCATTGTTTGTAAAATTTTCTTCAAATAATATTTTTTATTCTGGAGGCATTGCAAATTCTACCATTAGTTATATAATGCTTGATGGTTTATTGCCAGGAAAGAACTATTTATGGACTATAGAATTCACTAAACGACTCAACAATAACCTTGAACTAAACTTTAGTTACGAAGGTCGAAAACCAGGTGAAACTCGAATCATAAATATTGGACGAGCAAGTATTAGAGCCATTCTGTAAATTTTACATTAAGCATCAAATTCAAAAAAATAATGTTGTGTATAATAACTAAGTAAAAATCATACTTTGATTATTAAAATAAGATTGAATTTTAAGTTAGCCTTTTGTTTAAATAATTAAACCTTACATTAGCACAAAAGTTTCGCCTTGCTCAAAGATTTAATTATATCAATACAATCTTATTTCAAAGCCCATCAGTTTATTACAAAACATAAACTATGGAAATGGATAATAATTCCAGGAATATTATACACATTACTTTTTGTTTTAAGTATGGTGTTGTTTTACAATACTAGTGCAAGTTTTATTGAATGGATGAGCCTTAAAACTGGATTAAAAAATTGGATAGACAAAATGCAAAATACTTGGCTAGGTATATTGTTTATTTTTGGTGGATTACTGCTTTTATTGCTTCAAATGCTTTTGTATTTTAGTTTATTTAAATACATTTTTCTCATTGTAGGCTCTCCAATTTTTGCTTACTTAAGCGAAAAAACTGAAGCTATATTATTAGGCAAGGAATTTCCTTTTAGCTTTTCTCAACTTATTAAAGATATTGTAAGAGGTGTAAAAATTGCTCTACGTAATACTATTTGGCAAACAGTTTATATGTTGAGTATTTTACTTTTGGGTTTAGTACCAGTTATTGGTTGGGTAACTCCCCTATTAGCTATACTTATTGAATGTTACTTTTATGGTTTTAGCATGCTTGATTATAGTATGGAACGTCATAAAAAAAGCACCACAGAAAGTATTGCATTTATTGGTGCACGCAAGGGTTTGGCCATTGGCAATGGTATTGGATTTTATTGCTTACATCTTTTACCAATTATTGGATGGATTATTGCTCCTGCTTATGCAGTTGTAGCAGCCACATTGAGTTTAAGCAAAAACTTTACAGAAGAAAAAATGTGATGATATGTTGTAGTTTATGCTAAATATTTTAAATAAATAAAGCCTATTATTTTGATATTTTTAATGTTCAATTTTAAACTACAAACAAAAGTTAAAATAGTAAACTTAAAAGCTAGCTAGCCTTTTAATAAAATTATTGCTTTATATTAGTGCAATTAATTTTTTATTGATTTGCCAAAATCATTTGTACATATTTTATTTTTCATAAATTTTTTAATTGGATTTTTTACAAATTCTTTTGGGCAATATTATGTACGTGGTCAACTAAAAGATATTAAAGGCAATCAATTATCAGAGGTAAATATTACACTTGTTTCTAAAAGTCAACTTCAATATAAATCAGGAAGCGATGGAAGCTTTGGTATCCCTTCAAATAAAATTTATGATACCCTAATTTTTGAGCTAGAAGGCTTTGAAACAAAAAAACTTGCTATTAATACCAAGCAATTTGTTGATGTAATTTTAACGATGCTGCCCGAAACAATATCGTCGCTAAAAACAAAGCTAAATTCTATTACAAAAAAAAATGAAAATAATAATAGCAATAATATTTATGGCTTTGGCGAAAGTTATACTGCTATTGTAGAAAATGAAGAAGTAGAAACTGTAAAATCGCCCCAAACAAATTATGCTTTAAATATTGATAGAGCATCATACAGTAATATCAGAAGATTTATTAGTAATGGTTATAAACCTCCGGCAGAAGCAGTACGAATTGAAGAATTATTAAACTATTTTGATTTTAACACTCAACCAAAAAAACAACACAACTTTTCCATACAAACACATTTAACTGCTTGTCCTTGGAATAAAAACAAAGATTTATTGTTTATTAAAACACAAGCACCAACCATCAATACTGAAAAAATTGCACCGAGCAATTTTGTATTTTTAATTGATGTTTCTGGTAGTATGGATAAGCCAAATAGATTACCATTAGTACAAACAGCCTTTAAACTACTAATAAAAAATTTACGTCCCATAGATAGCGTTGCAATTGTTACTTATGGTGGTGGCGTTCAGGTTTTGCTACAATCAACAAATTGCAGCAATTATTTAAAAATTAATAATATTATAGATTCATTATATGCTATTGGCGACACACCTGGTGAAGGAGCTATAAAAGTTGCCTATGAAGTTGCTAAAAAAAGTTTTATTACAAATGGAAATAATAGAGTAATTCTTGCTACTGATGGAGACTTTAATGTTGGCCAAACTTCAGAAAAAGAATTAGAAGAATTGATTGGCATGCAAAAATCTTATGGTATTTTTTTAACCTGCCTTGGCGTAGGAATGGGCA
The DNA here is from genome assembly GCA_049242865.1 of Chitinophagaceae bacterium. Taxonomy (GTDB): domain Bacteria; phylum Bacteroidota; class Bacteroidia; order Chitinophagales; family Chitinophagaceae; genus CAIVPM01. The sequence goes on from JBMLOR010000276.1 coordinate 6,637, forward strand.
ACTACAAAGACAGTAAGCTTGAAGCTCTTGCAAAAAAAGGTAATGGTAATTTTGCGTATTTAGATAATAATAAAGAAGCTGAAAAAGTTATGGTGCAAGAATTTACCAAAACTATGTACACCGTAGCTACTGATGCTTATGTGAGCGTAAATTTTAATAAAAATAAAATTGCTAGTTATAGATTAATTGGTTACGACAATAAAAAAGATGCAATTGCTGATGGCCAAAATAGTTTAGAAGGTGGTGAAATTGGTAGTGGCCATTGCAACATTAGTATGTTTGAAATTTCTAAAAACAACAGTGCATTTATTGATACTTTAATTGCAGAAGGAACTTTGTTTTTTAAAACTCAAGATGATAAGGAATTGTCTCAAAAATTTACTATTTCAACTCACTCAAAAAATTCAATAGATACAAGTACTTTTCATTTTGCAGCATGTGTTGCATGGTTTGGGAGCTTAATTAAACATTCTACCTATACTAAAAACACAAGTTTTGAACAACTTATTGCTTTACTTACAAATTCAATTAATAAAAACAATTACGCTGAAACTGAGTTTTTGCAAATGGTAACAAAAGCTGCTGATATTTACGAACCTCTTGCTATTAAAAAAAGAAAAAAACGTAAAAACTAATATAATTATCTTACAATTCTACCACTAGCATAGTATTTTGATTTCCAATAAGGATCGTTTAAATCACTTATCATTACCCCTTGGCTAGTGCTTGCATGTACAAACTTATTGTTCTGTAAATATACACCAACATGAGTAACTTCCCTTCTGCTGCTTGTATGAAAAAAAACTAAATCACCCTCGGTTAATTCTTCTTTCGAAATTGGTGTACTGTTTTCATATTGTTGTTGTGCAGTTCTTAACAAAACAATATTAAAAACATCTTTAGCAATTACAGCTGTAAATGCACTACAATCTATGCATTGTTTTGTAGAGCCGCCCAAACAATATCTTGTAGCCCACCACTCTTCTATTTTTTCATAAAGCCATTTGTTTGATACATAACTTGCATCTACTTGCAACCTTTCGGCATAAACTTTTTGCAATTCAAAACTATAAACAATTTTATTGGACGATACACTAACTTCTTCTTGCTTTAATTGGCTTTCTTTTGTTGTTGTAGGCTTATGTTTTGATTGAACAATAGAACCTGGTGTTATTTCTAACCCATCAATAAAAGTTGGAGCTTTTCTGCTTTTCAGTCTTTTTGCATCCGAAGTTGCTTCACCACTAGATTTTATTTTTTTTAAACCACTACAACTTGTAGCTACAATGGCCAAAAAAAATAGATATATGTAATAATATTTTGTCATAATAAACAAGCGTTGCAATATAATATTAAATTAAATTTTATGGTTTGGTGTTACAAAAATACATTTACAAAAAAATATATGAACTTTTCTAACTTTCAATGGATTGATTATTTGGGCTTATTTGGAGCTTTTTTAAGTGCCATAACATTTATACCACAAGTTATACAAGCATATAAAACAAAAAGCGTAAAAGATTTAAACACTGGTATGTTGTTTATAATTTTTACAAGTGTTTGTGTTTGGCTTATTTACGGTTTTGTAAAAAGCGACTTACCAATAATTGTTGCTAATAGTGTAATTTTAGTGTTATGCTCTGTTTTACTCTATTTTAAATTTACTTTTAAATAATATCTGTTTAAATGAATATTGGTATTATAGGCACAGGTAAAGTTGCAACAATTTTATCTGAAAAGTTATTTTTTGCTTCACACGAAATAAGTTTTGTTGCTGGCAGAAACAAAACTGCAACTCAACATTTAGCTGAAAAATACAATGCTTTAGCTTTAAACTTACTCGATGAAATACCTAACCAAGTTGATGTGGTTTTAATTGCTGTTTCAGATACAGTAATTGAAACTATCTCGAACAGAAAATTTAATAATAATATCATTATAGCCCATACATCAGGAGCCATTTCAAAAGATATTTTAAACAAATGCTCCAATAATTTTGGGGTATTTTATCCTTTACAAAGTATTACCAAAGCTACAAAACCTAATGTTGAGATTCCTTTTTTAATAGATGGTAACAATGATTTTACAAGTTCTACCTTATTTGATATAGCAAAATCAATAAGCCCTAAAGTTTCCATATGCTCAGATAGCGAAAGAACTAAAATTCACGTTGCAGCGGTTATAGTGAATAACTTCACCAATTATCTTTTTGCGGTTGCAGAAGATTATTGTGCAAAAGAAAATATCGATTTTTCACTTTTATTGCCAATTATCCAAGAAACAGCAGAAAGAATTAAACATGTATCTGCAAAAGATGTTTTTACGGGTCCTGCAATTCGTAAAGATGAAAATACTATTACAAAACACTTAAATATTTTAGAACATCATCCAAGCTTAAAAACTTTATATTTATTTTTAAATAAAAGCTTACAAGATTATTATCAAAATTTAGGCTCCTAATAATTTAGCAATTATAAAAGCTGCAGCAGCTGCCGCTGCACCAATTAACATTACTTTCAATCCTCCAACAATGGGCGAAACTCCAGTTATTTTACTTTTAAAATAACCAAAAATGTATAAGCAGATTAAGGTAATAATTACTGAAATTTTAAAACTTTCCATAGCACTTGATACAAAAAAATAAGGTGTTAGTGGTACTAATCCTCCTATAACGTAACTAAAGCCAATATTAAAAGCACTTTTTGTGGCACGTTTTGGATCGGGTTTATCTAAGTGCAATTCATGTTTCATCATAAAATTAACCCATTTGTTTTTGTCTTGTATTATTTCATTGGTAGCTTGTACTTGTATTTGTTCACTCAAACCCCATTCTGCAAAAACTTGTTTCACTTCAGCTATTTCAATATTTCTTTTTGTTTCAATTTCTTCATACTCACGTTTTAGTTCAGCGTTGTAATGATCTTGCTCTGTTTTTCCTGCCAAGTATCCACCTAAACCCATAGCAATGCTGCCTGCAGCAATTTCTGCTAAGCCTGCCACTACAATTATATTGGTATCATTTACAGCTCCACTTAAGCCTGCAGCTAATGCAAAAGGTACCGTTAATCCATCACTCATACCAATTACAATATCTCTCAACAAATCGCTACTTTCTAAATGATTTTCTTGGTGGTGCAAATGGGTATCCATAAAATTTTTGTTTTAAAATCGTGAATAAGTAAAGCTATAAATTCAATATTGTTAACTTATGCAAATTAACTATTTATAAAAGTCAATTCCATTATTTTTACGGCCAAATTTTAATTCGTACATGAATAAGTTTTTAGTATTACTAAGTTTTAGTTGTATTGCCACATTATCATTTTCACAAGCCAAAAAAAAACCAAGTTCATTGGCAACTTCAAAACCTAAAGTTGTAACAAATCAAACAAACAATAGCTATGCTATAAATGTAAAAATTACTCCTTTAGCTAACAAAAAAGTTTTTTTAGGTACTTATTATGGCAAAGGAAAAATTTTAGTAGATAGTACGGTTTTAAACGAAAATAGTTCGGGCACTTTTAAGGCAAACAAAAAATTGGTAGAAGGAATTTATTTTATTGTATCACCAAATTACTCAATTCTTTTCGAAATTTTAATTGGTAAAAAGCAACAATTTACTGTGGTAGGTGATACTGCAAAAAAAGAAGATGTTATAATTACTGGTTCTCCAGATAATGATTTGTTTAAGCAATATAGTATAGGTAGCTACGAACGAGGACAGGCTATTTATGCCCTAGAAGATAAATATAGAAATGCAACTACATTAGCAGATAGTAATAAACTGAGAAATGAAATTTTAGCCAAAAGAGATGAATTAGAAAACTACAGAAACAATATCATCAACAAAAATCCAGGTTCTTTACTTGGGGCTTTGTTAAGTGCAATGAAAAGGCCAGATGCTCCTGCAATTCCAATTATTAATGGTAAACCTGATAGTACATACCCTTATCGTTTTGTTAAAGAACATTTTTGGGATGATGTTTTATTTTCTGATGAACGATTGTTACGAACACCTTTCTTTGAGCAAAAAGTGGATGAATATTACAAATACTACATAGCTCCTGATGCAGATAGCATTATTCCTGAAGTAAAAACAATGCTGATAGGTGCAAGAAGTAGTAAAGAAATGTTTGCTTACTTGCTTACTAAATTTACCAATAAATATCTTAACCCAGAATATATGGGGCAAGACAAAGTTTTTTTATACTTATTTACAGAATTTTATGCAAAAGGCGACACCAGTATTTTAGATGCTAAAAGTAGAAAAATGATTTTTGAGCGAGGTTATTACATGATGGCTAATCAACTAAATAATCCAGCTCCAGAACTAAATTTAGTTGACATAGAAGGCAATCCTAAACCATTGTACAGTTTTAAAAACAAATTTACGTTTGTTGCATTTTACGACCCAACCTGTGGCCATTGTAAAGAAGAATTACCAAGGGTTGATAGTATTTACAATGCTAAATGGAAAGATTTAGGCGTTGGTGTTTATGCCATTAACATCAAAGAAAATTTAATAAAAGAATGGAAAGATTTTATCACTGAAAAAAAGCTAAGTTCAAATTGGTGGCATGTATATAAAACTAAAGAAGCTAAAGATTTAGATGCTAAAAATAATATTCCATCGATGGGTCAGTTATATGACGTTACAGTTACACCAACTTTTTATTTGCTCGATGAAAACAAACAAATAATTGCAAAACGCCTTAGCCTTACTCAGTTTGATGATGTGATTAGAGTAAAACTGCAAAAAAAATAAACATATAAAATAAAGTTTCGTTTAAAAAATGAAGAAATATATAGCATTTATTATAAGTATAAGTTACTTAAGTGTAAACAGCCAAGTACTATTTACTTATGGCAAAAAATCAGTTACTAAACAAGAGTTTTTAGCAGCATTTAACAAAAATCCTACACCTGCTAACGAACGTGCAAGTAGCTTACTTGAATACAAAACTTTGTATCCAAATTATAAACTAAAAGTGCAAAGTGCTTTAGATGATAAACTTGATGAAACCGAAACTTACAAAGTTGAAAGTGGCAATTTTAAACGCCAAATTACCGATAATGTCATCACTCAAGAAGCTAATGGTGAGTTATTATTTAAAGAAGCTTTTGAACGTAGCCAAAAAGATGTGCATGTTTCTCAAATTTTTATTGCAAACGACAAATCCAAAAATGCCGAATTAGAAATTCGTAAAGCTCATGCAGAGTTAAAACAAGGCAAAGATTTTGATAAAATTTTGCAACAATATTGCAACGATGAATCTGTAAAAGCTAATAAAGGTGAACTTGGCTTTATTACTGTTTTTACTTTGCCTTACGAAATTGAGAACTTGGTTTATACAACTAAAGTTAACAGCTTTACAGCTCCATTTAAAAGCAAATTTGGTTGGCATATTTTTAAAGTAAATAGTACAAGACCTGCGGTTGGCAGAAGAAAAATTGCACAAATTTTACTAACCTTTCCTCCTAATGCCAACGATAGTACTAAACAAGCCATAACAAACCAAGCTAATGATTTATATAAACGCATAAAAAATGGAGAAAACTTTGGCGAATTAGCCCAAAAATTTAGTGCAGACTATACAAGTGCTAGTAATAATGGTGAAATTGGTGAAGTAGGTGTAGCAAGATTTGATAAGCAATTTGAAGAAAAAATTTATAGTTTAAAAGTTAAGGATGAGGTTTCTCAGCCTTTCAACACTGCTTATGGAATTCATATTTTAAAATTGCTTGAAATTTATCCTGTTAGTAATAACATCAACGACCCAGTTTTTTCGAGCACACTAAAATTAACCATTGAAAATAGTGCACGACTTGCAGATGCTAAAAAGAATTTAGTAAAAAATTGGATGACCAAAATTGGTTATAGAAAAGCATATTTCAACGAAAAACAAGCATTCGAATACATTGATAGCGTTGTAGCAAATAAACCTACTGCTCAGTTTTTTTTAGTAAATGATAAAACACTTTTATTCTCATTTCAAAAACAAGATTATACTTTAAAAGAATTTGCAGATGCTGTTAAAGCTGCAAAATACAGTGGCACAGCAAACGCAAATAAATCTTACAATGAACTATTATCAGATTTTGAAGAAGAAATGGCAAGCACTTATTATCGAGAACATATCGAAGAATATAATGCTAACATGCAAAAGCAACTAAAAGAGTTTAATGAAGCTAATTTATTATTTGCTGCTATGGAAAAAAATGTGTGGAATAAAGCAGTTGAGGATACTACTGCTTTGCACCATTATTATCAGGCAAACAAGCAAAAATATATTTGGCAACCTAGTGTTAATGCCATTATTTTCAGTGCTAATAACAAAGAAACTGCCTTAAAATTAAAAGAAGAGTTAACTAAAAACATGGATAATTGGAGAAAAATCATTGATAGTTTTGGTGCAAAAGTTGCTGCAGATAGCAGCAGATTTGAAATTGAACAACTTAGTGAAATTCAAAAAAAAGGCGGCATAGTTATAAATAATTTTAGTGAATTAGAAAAAAATGCCAACGATGAAAGTTGTAGTTTTATATACTATACCTCAAACAAATTACCAATTGGGCCAAGAAGTTTTGACGATGCAAAAGGTTTATTAATCAATGATTATCAACAAGTATTAGAGAAAAATTGGTTAAACAGTTTACAAAAAAAATATCCAATAAAGTTTAACGAAGCCGTTTGGAAAACAATTAAATAATTTCTACAAACACACATAAAGTTACATGCTACAAATCCTTAGGTTTGTAGCATGTTTTCATTTAGTGAATTATCAAAAGAATTTAATACAAGATTTAGCGTTAATCATTTTCCTAATAGTCCAAAAAATTTATATGAACCCTGTAATTATTTTTTAGGAATTGGAGGAAAAAGAGTTCGACCAGTGTTATGCCTTATGGGTTGTAATTTGTTTGGTGAAATAAATCCCGATGCTTGGCATGTTGCAAATGCAGTAGAGCTGTTTCATAATTTTACACTCATTCATGATGACATGATGGATGCTGCAAGTTTGAGGCGTGGCATGCAAACAGTGCATACAAAATACAACAGCAACATTGCCATTTTAGCAGGAGATGTAATGATGATTCAAAGCATAGAAGTATTAAATAAAATTCATCATTCGTATTTACAAAATATTCTTGGGCTATTTAACAAAACAGCTAGAGAAGTTTGTGAAGGCCAACAAATGGATATGGATTTTGAAACTCAAGAAGTGGTTGAATTAGATGAGTACATCGAAATGATAAATCTAAAAACTAGTGTTTTATTAGCAGCAAGTTTACAAATGGGAGGAATACTTGGTGGTGCAAGCGAAGGAAATTGTTTGCATTTATATGAATTTGGTAGAAACTTAGGTATTGCATTTCAAATACAAGATGATTATTTAGATGCTTTTGGCAATCCTGAAAAATTTGGAAAAGAAGTTGGTGGAGATATTAAACAAAATAAAAAAACTTTTTTGTTTTTACATGCTTTAGAGGTTGCAAATGAGCAGCAAAAAAGAGAAATGCAAAGATTAATAACAGAAAATCCAGCTAATAAAGTAGAGCAAATGCTGCAAATTTTTAAAGATTGTGGTGTAGATGTTTGGGCTAATGAACTGAAAGAAAAATATTTTAAAATTGCTATGAAGCATTTAGATGATATTGCTGTAATTTCAGCACGAAAAACACCATTAAAAGAATTAGCAGAGTTTTTAATTGTGAGAGAAAACTAGGTTATTGATGATTGGTTGATTGCTGATTTATAAACTTGAAAAACTGTATTATTAATAGATAGAAACTTAAAAAACTTTTATTTACATTTCAAATCATAAGATTATAAAATTACTTGGTATTCAATTCAATCAACAAATCAATAAATCAACCAATTAAAAAAAAATTATGGGATTAGTTTATGCAGATATAAAGTTGATAAATGGTGATGATTTAGCTTTAGCCAGAAAACACATAATTGGACTAGAAGAGTTTAAAGAAATGACTTTAAATATGCTAGTTAATACAGGTTCTTACAATTTATGTATTAATGAAGTTATTCAATCTCAACTTCAATTTCCTGTGGTAGAAAAACGAAAAGCAGTAACCGCCGATAATAGAATTATTGAATGCGATGTAGTTGATAATGTACAAGTAAGATTTAAAAATAGAGCTACAACTTGCAGGGCAATGGTTTTACCGGGTGATAGTGAACCTTTGTTAGGTGCTATTCCCTTAGAAGATATAGATGTTATCATTCATTCACAATCGCAACAACTTTTAGTAAATCCGGAGCATCCTTATTTTCCACAAATAAAATTAAAATAAAAATAAAACATCTTTACACTAGTTGCTGAGATGTTTGAAATAACAATATATGTCACTATTCAGAAAAAAAAATATAGATACCATTTTAGCAGATGCTAAAACTATTAACGAGGGTCATGGACATGGATTATCAAGAGTACTTACATTAAAAGACCTTACATTTTTTGGTATTGCAGCAATTATTGGTGCAGGTAGCTTTAGTAGCTTAGGAAGTGCTGTTTTTAGTGGTGGCCCTGGCGTGGTTTTACTATTTATTATTTGTGGAATAGCTTGTGCATTCACTGCTTTTTGCTACAGCGAATTTGCAAGCAGAATTCCTGTAGCAGGCAGTGCTTATACCTATGCTTATGCTAGTTTTGGTGAATTATTTGCATGGATAATTGGGTGGGCATTAGTAATGGAATATAGTGTTGGTAATATTTATGTGGCATTTAGTTGGAGCGATTATTTTACAAGTTTTTTGCATAAAATTAATATTCATATCCCAGATTATTTTACTTGTAGCTATCAAGAAGCTAAAGATGCAGCTCAAAAATTAGCAGCTTGTAATGCACAAGAAAAGATTGACTTTTTAAGCAAATCAGCTAATGTTGAATTATTAAATGCTTGGAATAATGCATCAATAATTGGTGGTGTAAGGATGATTGTTGACCTTCCAGCATTAACCATAAATGCCCTAATTACATACTTGGTTTTTCGTGGTGTTAAAGAAAGTAAAAACTTAAGCAATTTAATGGTGATTCTTAAATTAGTAGTAGTGGCTTTAGTAATCATTGTAGGGGGTTATTTAATTTTTGCAAATGACTTAACGCTTAATTGGACACCAACTAATCCTGTTGGCGAAAAAGGGTTTATGCCAAATGGTTTTAGTGGTGTGATGGCTGCTGTAAGTGGTGTATTTTTTGCATACATAGGCTTTGATGCAGTTAGTGTTTTGGCAGAAGAAAGTAAAAATCCTCAAAAAGATTTACCACGTGGTATGATATTGAGTTTAGTAATTTGTACAGTTGTATATATATTATTAACGCTTGTTTTAACAGGTGCAGTAAACTATGCTAAGTTTGAAAATGTTGGTGATCCTTTGGCATTTATTTTTGAAAAAGATAATTTAAACATTGCTTGGATGCAAACTTTAGTAGCCATTTGTGCAGTAATTGCTATGACAAGTGTTTTGCTTGTTTTTCAAATGGGTCAACCTCGTATTTGGATGAGTATGAGTAGAGATGGATTGCTACCTCCTATTTTTCAAAGTATTCATAAAACCTTTAAAACCCCTAGCTTTTCTACAATTGTAACAGGATTAGTAGTTGCATTACCTTTAATATTTAGCGATAAAACATTTGTACTCGATTTTACAAGCATTGGAACTTTGTTTGCCTTTGTATTAGTTTGTGGAGGTGTGTTATTAATTCCTCGAAGAGAAAAAGAAGCAGGAAAATTTAATATGCCATACATTAATGGTAAATATTGGTTTGGTATTTTATTAGTTGCATCTACAGTATTTGTAGCCTATAAATATCCTAGCTACTTTGCAGATATGTTTCAATTTGATTTTAGTAAAAACGAAGATTATGTGTCACATAAATTAAGTTTTATGGACTTAGCAACACCTAAAATTTCACTTATCGTTTTTTGGATGAGTTTGTATATTCTATCAATTTATAGTTTCATAAAAAACTTTTCATTAATCCCTTTATTAGGATTGGCGAGTTGCATGTATTTACTTACTGGAATGACAAAAACCAATTGGGCATGGTTTTTAGCTTGGCTTTTATTGGGCTTAGTGGTTTATTTTTTATATGGCCAAAAACACAGCAAGCTAGCTAAGGCTTCATAACAATGTTGTGATTTTTCTCAGAAATATAAATTGTATCGTTAGGCAGTATCGTGTTTACAATTGTTTGACTATCGATTTTTGTAGCTTCATTTTCATGATATCTGTAAATAATATGAGTGGTAGAATCATCAATTCTTTTACGTTCTAATATGATAGCCTTTTTATCATTTGTTGTTGTGCAACTCATCATTACAAACAACAACATAATCACTACAAAAAACTTTTTACACATACTCTTTTTTTTGTAAATATAATTATTACAAAAATCAAGTAATGTAGTACTTTTATCCCTTTAAAATAATTTTTAAACTTAAATTCCTGCCACATGAATAAAGTTTGTACTATCATTTACTTTTTAATTGTTGGTTACTTATCTAATGCTCAAAATATTCATATTGTACCCCAACCAAATAGTTTACAAGTAACGCAAGGAACTTTTTTATTAACACCAAATACAGTAATTGTAACTTCAGGTATTCAAGAAAAAAATAGTGCAACCTTTTTAAATATCTATCTAAAAAAATACTATGGCTTCTCTTTAAAATTATCGCAACAAGCAACCAAAAATTGCATTAAAATCTCACATTTAAACACAAAAATTAATCATCAAAAAGAACAATATAACCTTGAAGTTGCACCAAATAAAATTACCATTATAGGCAGTGGTGCCGAAGGTGCTTTTTATGGACTACAAACCTTAATTCAATTATTACCAACAACAATTTCAAAAACAATTTCTATTCCATGCTTAAAAATTGAGGATAAACCTCGATTTGCATATAGAGGTTTACACCTTGACTGTAGTAGGCATTTTTTTAGTGTTAATTTTATAAAAAAATATATCGACTATATTGCACTTCACAAGCTAAATACTTTTCATTGGCATTTAACAGATGATCAAGGCTGGCGTTTACAAATTAAAAAATACCCAAAACTCACTGAAATAGGTAGTAAAAGAAGTGGAACAATTATTGGTAGATATCCAGGCACAGGCTTTGACAGTACTGAATATGGTGGTTTTTATACTCAAGAACAAGCTAAGGAAATTGTAGCTTATGCTGCTGCAAGATTTATTACTGTTATACCAGAAATTGAATTGCCAGGGCATAGTATGAGTGCTTTAGCAGCTTACCCTCAATTAGGTACTGAGCCAGAAAAAGGATATACAGTTAGCACCACTTGGGGTATAAATGATAAATTTAATAACGTACTTTCTCCTACAGATTATACTTTTAATTTTTATAATGATGTTTTGGATGAAGTAATGCAAATTTTTCCATCAACTTACATTCATATTGGTGGTGATGAATGCAGTAAAATTTGGTGGAAACAAAGTGCCTATGTTCAGCAATTCATGAAACAAAATAATATTTCAGATGAGCATGCTTTGCAGAGTTATTTTATACAAAGAATCGAAAAACACATCAATAAAAGAGGTAGAAAAATGATGGGTTGGGACGAAATTTTAGAAGGTGGATTAGCCCCAAATGCAACAGTTATGAGTTGGCGTGGTGAAAAAGGTGGAATTGAAGCTGCAAAACAAAAACATGATGTTGTAATGACTCCAGGTGGATGGTGCTATTTCGACCATAAACAAACAGAAAAAGAAGATAGTGT
>JBMLOR010000277.1:0-2188 GCA_049242865.1 Chitinophagaceae bacterium
GTAAAAAAGATGAATGTACAATCCCATCTCCAGAAATTAGAAATAGATTTTTATAGAGAAAAGTAAATTTCATTTCAGTAGTTTTTTTTCCTAATTTTGAAAATAAAACGCTATGATAAAAACAATTTACTCTTTATTTTTTTTATTTACTTTACTTTCAAATGTTTCATCCCAAGTAGCTTGTAATACATGGTTATTAACCAATGCCAATGGCAGTTATGCGTCATTAGGTGATTTAGATGTAACAGGTAATCAACTAACTGTTGAGGCTTTAGTAAATAGAACAAGTGATAATATTGCAAATACTCAAGGTCATGTAATTTCAAAACATAGTAATGCTTCTAATGCCAATTATAACTTGTCTATTTATGGTGCAGAGATTACAACATCTGTAACTGGTTATGTTCAAGCATTTGAAAATTGTCAAGCTCGACTTAATAAAACCTATCATATAGCAATGGTTTATGATGGGGCTAGTTTAAAGTTTTATAGAGATGGCTTTTTGCATTCTTCAACACCCTGTACAGGAAACTTAGTTAACAATAATTTAATTGCAAGAATTGCACAAATAGCAGATTTGGGAAATGCAATTTTTGCAAATACACAATTTATGGGTTTTGTAAACGAAGTTCGAATTTGGAATGTTGCAAGAACAATTACTGAAATTAACCAGTATAAATTTTCTACTTTGCCCACACCTAATTCACAAATTGGCTTGTTGGCATATTATAGTTTCGATAATTTGTTAAATAAGCAAGGCAATTCATCCTTCAATGCTACCTTAATTGGTGGTGCTACAAATAATTCAAATAACTCAAGTTGTACGTATGTAAGTGATAGCTGTTGCTCAAAATCATTGTACACTGCTAATTCAGGTGATTTTGCTTCGATAGGTGATTTAGATTTAATTGGCTCACAGTTAACAGTTGAGGCTGTTGCAAGAAGAACCGAACCTCAAATTAATCCATTGTCATTCGGACATTTAGTTTCAAAACATACCAATACAACCAACTGTAATTATAATTTATCAAGTTATGGTGCAGAAATTACAACTTCTATTTCTGGTTATGTTCAGGCTTTTGCATCGTGTCCAACAGAGGTAAATAAAACATATCATGTAGCAATGGTTTACGATGGTGCTAGCTTAAAATTTTACAGAAATGGAATACTCTTGGCAAATACGCCATGTACAGGAACTTTAATAAACAATAATTTGAATGCAAGAATTGCACAAATTTCTGATTTAGGCACAAATTATCCTTTGAATACACAGTTCATTGGTTACATTGATGAAGTAAAAATTTGGAATATAGCTAGAAGCAGAGAAGAAATTAATATGTTTATAAATACTGTGCTACCAAACCCAACTAGCCAACAAGGTTTAGTTGCATATTACAACTTTAACGACTTACTAAATAAGCAAGGTAATTCTACTTATAATTTATCTTTAGTAAATAATGCAACTATAAACACTATTAATCCAAATTGTAGGGTTGCAAATGATAGTTGTGGTTTGCTTTTGTCATTTAGTTATAATAATTTTTCTGTAAATCCTGTTTCTAGCAGTTCTTATCAAATTGGCTTTAGCACTTTAAATGAAAATGGTTTTGCATACTTTAATGTAGAAAGTAGTATTGATGGTACTTATTTTAAAGCAGTAAATAAGGTTTTACCAAATAACAAAGAAGGTATTAAAAATTATGCTTCAGTTTTTTTAGACGAAAAAAAATCTAAAGAATTGTATTTTAGAATTTGCTTTGTAAAAAATGACGGGAAAAAAATATACTCTAATGTAATAAAAGTAAATACAGATAATAGTAAGGATAACTTTTTAGTAAATGTTTTTCCAAATCCAACAAGCCAAAGCAACATTTCTTTTTCATTAAAAACGGAAAAACAAGAAAAAATTCTAGTAGAATTAATAAGCATTACAGGTAAAACCCTGTACCAGAATAATACTGTAGTAAGTAAAGGATTTAACTCATTAAAAGTAGAGCCCACATGCAAACTATCAGAGGGTTCTTATTTACTTAGCTTAGTGATTGATAACAAAAGAATTGTAAAAAAAATACATATTAGAAATGGTATTCACTAAACTAAAAATAATTTGTAAGTTACTTTTACATCCATTTTAAATTTATGCAACAAAATATAGCTATAATTGGAGGAGGTAATTTAGGTAGTGCTA
>JBMLOR010000278.1:0-8970 GCA_049242865.1 Chitinophagaceae bacterium
AAAATGCTTAGTGGCCAATCGTTTTCCTTAACTTCGCCAACATTAAAAACTAATTTTAGGTCATTGTTTTAATTAAAGCAAATGGTTGTATTCAATTAAAACTAAAAATTTCAAATAATATAGAATGAGCGAAGAACAAAAGCCAAATTATGGTGCCGATAGTATTCAGGTACTTGAGGGGTTAGAAGCTGTACGTAAACGTCCTGCCATGTACATTGGAGATATTGGCGTAAAGGGTTTGCATCACTTAGTTTATGAAGTGGTAGACAACTCAATAGACGAAGCCCTTGCTGGTTACTGCAAAAATATTACTGTTACCATACATCAAGATAATTCAATTAGTGTAGAAGATGATGGACGTGGTATACCAACAGGGATAAATCAAAAACAAGGCGTAAGTGCTTTACAAGTTGCCATGACCATTTTACACGCTGGTGGTAAGTTTGATAAAAATACTTACAAAGTGAGTGGTGGCTTGCATGGTGTAGGTGTAAGTTGTGTTAATGCACTTAGTACCCACATGCATACAACAGTTTGCAGAGAAGGTAAAATTTTTGAGCAAGAATATAAAATTGGTGTGCCTTTGTACGAGGTTAGAGAAATTGGTACAACCGATAAAACAGGTACAAAACAGCATTTTTGGCCAGATGCTTCCATCTTTCAAGAAACAGTTTATCGTAGAGAAATATTAGAAGGAAGATTGCGTGAACTATCGTTCCTAAATAGGAAAATTAGCATTACCGTAAATGATTTAAGAGACATTCAAGAAGATGGTAGTACTTATACTAAAACTTTTTATAGCGATGGTGGAATTGTTGAGTTTGTTGAAATGTTAGATAAAGCTAGCAATCGTTCTCCATTAATTTCTAAAACTTTATATTTCGAAGGGCACGACGAAGCATCGAATGTTGCAGTTGAAGTTGCAATGTCGTACAACGATGATTTTAAAGAGCATATTTTTTCTTACGTAAATAATATCAATACTATAGAAGGTGGTACACACGTTACAGGATTTAGAACTGCACTAACACGTGTATTTAAAAGCTATGGCGATAAAGAAGGCTTGTTTGAAAAAGCAAAAGTTGAAGTAGAAGGAGATGATTTTAGAGAAGGTTTAAGTGCCATTATTAGTGTTAAAGTGCCTGAACCGCAGTTTGAAGGACAAACTAAAACAAAACTTGGTAATAGTGATGTAAGTGGTATTGTTCAAAGTACAGTTGGTCGTGCCTTACAAGCTTACCTTGAAGAAAATCCAAAAGAAAGTAAAAACGTAATTCAAAAAATTATTTTAGCTGCTCAAGCTCGTGTTGCTGCAAAAAAAGCTAGAGAATTAGTACAACGCAAAACTGTACTTACAGGTGGTGGCTTGCCAGGAAAATTGGCAGATTGTAGCGAACGTGATGCAGAAAAATGTGAATTATACTTAGTTGAGGGTGACTCGGCTGGTGGAACTGCAAAACAAGGCAGAGATAGAAGCTATCAAGCTATTTTACCACTTAGAGGTAAAATTTTGAACGTTGAAAAAGCAATGGAACATAAAATTTACGAAAATGAAGAGATACGTAATATGTACACTGCTTTGGGCGTAACTGTAGGCACAGAAGATGATCCTAAAGCTTTGAATTTAAGTAAGTTAAGATATCATAAATTAGTAATTATGACCGATGCCGACGTTGATGGCTCGCATATTGCTACCTTAATTCTTACATTTATTTTCAGATATATGAAAGAAATGGTAGAGCAAGGATATGTTTATTTAGCTCAGCCACCACTTTACTTAGTTAAAAAAGGTAAAGAACAAGCTTATGCTTACAACGAAGAACAACGTAAAGCATTGGTAGAAAAATTAGGAGCAGGAAAAGAAGATAGCGTTACCATACAACGTTACAAAGGTTTGGGAGAAATGAATGCAGACCAACTTTGGGAAACCACCATGGATCCTAAACGTAGAACCTTAAAACGTGTAACTATTGAAAGTGCAGCTGAAGCTGATAGAGTGTTTAGCATGCTTATGGGCGATGAAGTTGCTCCAAGAAGAGAGTTTATCGAAACACATGCTAAATATGCCAAAATTGATGTGTAGTTTAATTTAATTTCAAAAAAATTACGCCCCTCAAATTTGAAACTTTTGAGGGGTTTTTGTTATACAAGTTGCCGTATTTCTATATTTGAAAGAAATTCATCTAATTAAATACGAATTCATAAAAATGTAATGAAGCTTAATCTATTTTGCTTAATGTGTTTATTAGCTAGTTTATCAATCGCTCAAAACAAATTTTATTTATATAATAACACTGAAAACATAGATACAACTCAAGGTTATTATTTACAATATAAAGTGCCTAATGCTACAACTGCAATAATTATTTGCCCAGGTGGTGGTTACAGAAATGTTGCTATAGAACATGAGGGCAAAGACGTTGCTAATTGGTTTAATAAATTAGGTGTAGATGCCTATGTTTTGCACTACAGAGTTAGTAACAAAATGCAACAATTTTTGTATCCTTCACAAATTACAGATGTTAGCACACTATATAAAATTATTGCAAAACAATATAAAAGCTTGGGAATAATGGGTTCGAGTGCTGGTGGGCATTTAGCTGGTACGGCAATTACTAGTAGTAACATGAAATTTAACTTTGCAGTGTTGCTTTATCCTGTAATTAGTACTGATACTGCAATTTGGCATAGAGGAAGTTTTAAAGCATTGCTTGGCGATGATTATAGAAATTTAGCTAATCATAATTTTTCTATTGATAAAAGAATAAATAAAAAAACACCTCCAATTTTATTTATTCATTGTAAAGATGATAAAACTGTGCCCTACCAAAATAGTGAATTGGCTTTTATTCAGTCTAGTAAATTTAAACCACAATCAAAGTTGTTGTTGTACGAAAACGGAAAACATGGATTTGGAATGCGACCTTTAAAAACCGATGCAGCAAATTGGACTGAAGAAATGAAATCATGGCTACAAGCTTTTATTCAATAATTTAAAAAACTCAACTAAATTTTTATTTAGTTTTTGCAAGAAATAGTAAAAAAATGTTAAACGAATCCTCAGTTAGTCTTAATAAATTTATTAGTGAAACTGGTTATTGCTCTCGTAGAGAAGCTGATAATTTAATTGCAAGTGGTAGGGTATTATTAAATAATAAAATTGCCAAACTTGGCAATAGATATACTTTGGGAGATAGTGTTGAAGTTGATGGAAGCCTTATTACAACAGAAAATAAGCCCAAGAAAAAAGAGAAATTAATTTACTTAGCCTTCAATAAACCAACAGGAATTACAACTACAACAGATGAACATATTAAAGGAAATATCATTTCTTTTATTAATTATCCTAAAAGAATTTTCCCTATTGGTAGATTAGATAAAGATAGTGAAGGACTAATTTTTTTAACCAACGATGGAGATATTGTAAACAAAATTTTACGAGCAGGCAATAATCACGAAAAAGAATACATTGTAAAGGTAAACAAGTCGATAGATGGTTTTTTTACTCAAAAAATGGCAAGTGGGGTAAGAATTAAAGATGGCTTAACCAAACCTTGTGTAGTTAAAAAAATCAGTTCACATACTTTTAAAATTATTCTTACGCAAGGATTAAATAGGCAAATTCGAAAAATGTGCGAGGCTTTTGATTACAAAGTGATTAGCTTACAAAGGGTACGAATCATGAATATACATCTTGGAAAAATTCCTTTGGGGAAATATAGGTTATTAAGCGATGTTGAGGTGAATGCTTTATACCAACAAGTAAAAGACTCTTCAAAAGAAGAGTCTTAAACATATAAACTTTGTATGTAATTTTTTGCAACTATTCTACAACTACAATTCCTGTAGCTTGAAAAATAATTTCGGTTTTAGGTTCTTTGATGGCTTCAATTTCTGCCTTAGATTTTCCTGCATCTTCGGCATAGTGTTTAAGCATTTCAACGCTTGTTACCTTTTTTTCTGCAAAACCCTTAGCAACAATTGTTTTGCCTTCCATGCTTAATGGTACAAGAAATTTGTGGTCTTTCATTTTTACCATCATATTTCCGTTGGCAGTTTTAAGTTTAAGCCAACAGCCTTCTTTACTACAAACCTGTGTTACTACACCTTGTACTTTTACCTCAATTTTTTTTGCTTCTTCTAATTTCAAAGCTAAATCATCAGTGCTTATAGCTTCATTAGCTTCAATTTTTTCGCCAAAAGTCATGCCCTTGTTAGCATCACCTTTTGGAGGTTGTGCAAGTGAAATTTGGGTTATAGCTATGCAACTTAAAGCTATTAATAGTTTTTTCATGTTTTTTAGTTTTTAATTTATTTCAAATATAATTTTTAATAAGATGACAGATCTGTTTTATTTTATGAAATACTCAGACGTACTTAAAAATTGCTCTATTTTTTTAATTCAATAACCCACATTGTTTTAGCAGGAATATTGAAATTGTTGGCAACAACGCTACCATCAACAATATTTTTTCCTGATGTAAATCCTTTTGTACGTTCTTCAAACTCATTAAAATTTACAGCTCTTTCTTTGTCATCTGTATTCATCACACACATTACAGTTTGCTTTTCATCGTATCTAAAATAAATATATAGTCCATCTTTTGGTAAATATTGCATCATTTTACCTGTAGTAATTGCTGATGATTTTAAACGATAGTTTGCTAAGGTTTTAACATAATTCTGCATCATTTTTTCATCATCAGTTAAGCCAATTTGTGTAAATGCATTCTTTTTATCACCTTCCCATCCACCAGGAAAATCAAGCCTTACCCAACCGTCGGGATTTGTGGCACCTTTCATTAAAATTTCACTACCATAATAAACTTGAGGAATTCCTCTGCAAGTAAATAACCAAGCAAAAGCTATCTTCATTTTATTTATGTCTTCACCAAAGGTAGTAAAACTTCTAGTTTGATCATGGTTATCGAGCATGATACAATTTCTGTTAGCATCTTTATACAAATAATCGTAACAAAGTGTGGTGTACAATTTATTTACGCCATCAGTCCAACCAAATTTTTCGTTTAAAGCAGGATTTATACCATAGAACAAAGTTTGAAAATCGGTAACACCTTGTAAATTACTTTTAAATGGAGTATTGATAATGCTTTCAGCAATATAAGCTTGGTTGGGTACACCATGCACCCAAGTTTCGCCAAACATGGTCATTTTTGGATACTCGTTCATTAAAGCAGCATTGCACTTATTCATGAACTTTAAATCGTTATAAATGTAAGTATCAATTCTCCAACCATCTACGCCAAATTCTTCTACGCTCCAAATGGCATGTTGTATAAGATAATTTTGTACAAAAACATTATCATGATTCCAATCGGGCATTTCTTTTGTAAACCATCCATCTTGTGTAATGGCTTTATCTTTTTTTGAAGCATAGGGGTCAAAAACTGTTTGGTCTTTATAACTAGTTTGTGTAAAACTTGGCCATTTGTGAAACCAATCTTCAGCAGGTTTATCTAAAAAAAGCTCATGCATGTGACCAATATGGTTGTAAACAGCATCTTGAATGAGTTTCATGCCACGTTTATGCAGCTCATCACTTAATTTTTTATACAATGAAGCACCACCAAAGCGAGGTTCAATTTCGTAATGATGTGTAAATGCATAGCCATGTTCACTTCTATTGGGCTGATCGTTTTTTATTACAGGCATCATCCACAACGTGTTAAATCCTAAGTTTTTTATATAGTCAAGATGGTTTATTACACCTTGTAAATCACCACCATGCCTGTGATACATGCTATCTCTGTCTAAACTTTGGTCTCTTAAACCAGCAATTTTATCGTTAGATTTATCACCATTGCTAAATCTTTCTGGCATTAATAAATAAATATTATCTACACTAGTAACGCCTTGAGCAAAAGCTGTTCCTCTTCCAGAACGGCGTGGTTTAAGCTCAAAAGAAGCAATTTTTGAACCCATATTGCAAGATTCATCACAATTATTACCACAAGTAAAATTTACTATACCAGGTTTTGCATTAGGAGCAATAGTAACATCTACTAAAATGTAACTTTTATTTTCAAGTTTAGTTTGTTTTTCTACTTTAACACCAACAAAATTTGTTTTTATGTTCAAGTTATTTGGAAAAATTCCATTTTGTTTTTTTAATAACAACTGCACTTTATTCGTCTTCATACCAACCCACCAATTACTTGGTTGAACTGTTACTTGTGCAAACAAAACATTAACAACAAAAACCGCCAATATGATGGCAACTATTTTTCTTTTCATTTTTTTGATTTTGATGAAGTCCTTGATATTTGAAATTAATTTGTTAATTGTTTATACTACGCAGGTATTTCCTTATTTTCTTTAACTATCAAAGCACAAACTACACCTGCTGTACAAAGTAAACATCCACCAATTAGCACAGCAGCTAATCTATCGTTATGTAAAAAATTGTCCATTATTTTACCAAAAAACAAGGAAGCCAATATTTCTGGCAATACAATAAAGAAATTAAAAATACCCATATACACTCCCATTTTTTCTTTAGGCAAGCAACCAGCAAGCATAGAATAAGGCATAGATAAAATAGAAGCCCAAGCAATGCCAACCAATCCCATAGAAATAAATAAATAGCTTGGGTTGTGAATAAAGAAAACTGAAATTAAGCCTAAACCACCTAAAATTAAGCAAACCGTGTGCGTATATTTTTTACCAATTTTACTAACCCAAAACGGCAATGAAAATGCAAAAATGAAAGTAACTAAATTAAGAACGCCTGAGGTTTCATTAGCATGTTCTAAGCCTTTTGTAAATTGTTCAGCATTTGTTTTTGCATCACCACCAAAAATTTGAGCTGCCACACCTGTACTATAAAAAAACCACATTAAAAATAAGCCAGGCCATGTAAGAAAGTTTACGATAGCTAAGCGTTTCATTTGTGAAGGCATGTTTTTTATAGCATCTAAAATTTCTGCTACAATACCATTTCCTTTTTCTTTTTTTAATTCCTCTTTCCAATTAGGGTTACTAGGTGGATATTCTTTACTAAAGAATACAGTATATAATACTGCAATTAAAAAAACAGCAGCACCAATATAAAAACTCCACATAATGTTTTGTGGAATTCCACCAGTGCCTTTATCTCTCGAAATATCAAACCAAGCTACTAATTTAGATGGTAAATAGGCTGCAATAAAACTTGCCAAACCAATAAACATACTTTGCATAGCATAGCCAAAACTCATTTGTTTGTCGTTTAAATTGTCGCCAACAAATGCTCTAAAAGGCTCCATGCTAATATTTATACAAGAATCAAGAATCCATAAAGTGCCAGCAGCCATCCAAACTGTTGGAGAATTTGGCATTACAAAAAGAGCAATTGAACTTAAAATAGCACCTATTAAAAAGTAGGGTCTTCTTCTCCCTAATTTAGGGTGCCAAGTTCTATCACTAAAATAGCCAATAATAGGTTGTACTAGCAAACCAGTCATAGGGGCAGCTAACCAAAGGCCAGGAATTTCTTCGGGTGAGGCACCTAAAAACTCATAAATCGCACTCATATTTCCCATTTGCAAACTCCATCCAAATTGAATTCCAAAGAATCCAAAACACATATTCCAAATTTGCCAAAAAGTGAGGTTTGGCTTAGTTCCAGTATATACTGTACTCATATACAATCGTTATTTATCGTTATTGTGTAAAAATTACACTTGCCGAAATTAGGGGAATATTATTAATAGCAAGTAGGTGAAACTAAGTTTTTACTTTATTTCTTGGCACAACTCCACCAAAACCCCATTTGTGCCTTTAGGGTGTAAAAAGCAAACCAATTTATTATCTGCTCCTTTTTTGGGTGTTTCATTTAAAAGCGTAAATCCTTCATTTTGTAAGCGTATCATTTCTGCCTCAATATCTTCCACATCAAAAGCAATATGATGAATACCTTCTCCTTTTTTGTCGATAAATTTAGAAATCACTCCATCTGCAGATTGGCTTTCGAGTAATTCAATCTTTGTTTCTCCAGTTTTAAAAAACGCTGTATTTACTTGCTCACTTTCTACCTTTTCTTGTTTATAGCACTTGGTATTCAATAATTTTTCGAATAATGGAATTGATTTACTAAAATCTGATACGGCTATACCAATGTGTTCAACTTTATTCATAAATTTTTGTTATGATTTCGATAGAAGGAATTTCAACTTTTTATTATAAATCAGTCAAAATTATACAATTCATTAACTTACTTTTGCTGTGTTAGTAAGAAACTATAAAATATCATGCTTAAATTACCGGTTTATTTAGATAACAATGCAACAACACCTATGGATCCTAGAGTGTTGGAAGTTATGATTCCATATTTCACAGAAAATTTTGGAAATGCTGCTAGTCGTAACCACCCCTTTGGATGGGCTGCTGAAGAAGCAGTTGATTATGCCCGTGAACAAGTAGCTAAACTTATTGGTGCCGACCCTAAAGAAATAATCTTTACAAGTGGTGCCACAGAAGGCGATAACCTAGGCATTAAAGGTGTATACGAAATGTACGCTAGTAAAGGAAATCATATTATTACAGTAACTACAGAGCATAAAGCAGTTTTAGATACTTGTAAGCATATTGAAAAATTAGGTGGCGATGTTACTTATTTAGATGTACAAGAAGACGGCTTAATTGATTTAAAAGCTTTGGAAGCTGCCATAAAACCAACTACAATTTTAATTGCAATAATGTACGCCAACAATGAAGTGGGTGTAATACAACCTGTTAAAGAAATAGCGGCATTAGCAAAAAAGAATGGTATTTTGTTTTTTACAGATGCTACACAAGCAGTAGGCAAAATTCCTGTAAACGTTATCGAAGATGGAATTGATTTAATGACTTTTACTGGCCATAAAATGTACGGACCAAAAGGTATTGGTGCATTATACGTTCGTCGTAAAAACCCACGTGTAAAAGTTACTGCCCAAATGGATGGTGGTGGCCATGAAAGAGGCATGAGAA
>JBMLOR010000279.1:0-3606 GCA_049242865.1 Chitinophagaceae bacterium
AATAGAAAATCATGACTTGAAGCATATGCGTAAAGCATGATACCATAAAAAACAACAATAGAAAATCATGAAACCCTTTTTTTTAACTATAGCATTTTTGGCCTCCATTTCAGTTGGTTATGCACAAAAAGTTCCAACAAGTGTTACAGGCGTTGTAGTTGATACTGCACAAAAAATTGCACTTTCCTATACAACCGTTTCTTTGGTAAGCTCAAAAGATTCGAGTCTTGTAAGCTTTGCTTTAAGCAACGAAGAGGGTCGTTTTACCATTAGTGGTATTACAAAACCAGGCAATTACTTATTAAGTGCCAGTTTTGTTGGATATGGTGCTGTTTGGTTTCCTATAACTATAGAGTTGGGTAAAAAATTAGATATTGGGAATTTAATACTAACCGATATTAAATACTTAAAAGAAGTAGTGGTTACAGCAAAACGTCCACCAATAGAAATGAAAAATGATACACTAGAGTTTAACACTGAGAATTTTAAAACTCAACCCAATGCCGTAGTAGAAGATTTGTTAAAACGATTGCCTGGTGTTACTATTGATGCAGATGGAACAGTGCGTGTTAATGGACAAAAAATAAACAAAGTATTGGTAAACGGGCGTGAGTTTTTTAGCGGCGACCCCAAAATGGCAACTAAAAATCTTGATGCAGATGCTGTAGATAAAGTACAATTGTTTGACAAAAAAAGTGCACAAAGTGAATTTACTGGTTTTGATGATGGTAGAAGTGAAAAAGCTATAAACTTAAAGCTTAAAAAAGATAGAGATAATGCCGTTTTTGGAAGGGTTACAGCAGCAAAAGGAGATGAAAATAGATACAGTGGTAAAACTAATTTAAATAAGTTTAAGGGCGAAAAGCAGTTGTCGTTTATTGGTATGGCAAATAATGTAAACGAACAAGGGTTTACCATGAACGATATCATGAATTTTACTGGTGATTTAAACCGTGCATTAAGAAATGGAGGAGGCTCATCAACAACTATTAGAACAAATGTTGGAGGCAATGATAATTATGGACTACCTGTTACAGGAATGGGTCAAAACCAACAAGGCATTGCAACAACCATTGCTGGTGGTGTAAACTTTAACAATAGAAGTAAAAACAAAAAAACCGATGTAAATGGGAGTTTAGTAGCAAGCGATGTAAGATTATTTACCGAAAAACTTATCAATCGTAATAATTTATTCCCAACAAATCCTTTTGACTTTAATAGCACATCATCCAAACAACGTAATGGCCAACAGCAAAAAGCCAATTTTGATATTGATCATAAAATTGATAGTTTTCATTCTATAAAAATTACTCCACAAATCACTTTTCAGCAAGGGCAAGTAAATGCATTTACCAATTTTTTATCGCTAACAAAAGGGAATATTAAATTAAATGATGGTTATACTAGCGAAGCAAATAAAACCTCAGCTGTAAACTTTACAAACAGTATACTGTTTAGAAAAAAATTTAGAAAAAAAGGCAGAACTTTTTCTACCAATATCGATATAGATTACAATCAAAGTAAGTTGAATGGACTTTTAAATACTCAAAATACAGTGTACAGTCCTTCAACTCAATTGCAAAATATAAACCAACAAAACTTTAAAGATGCTAGTACCTTTGGTTTGGGATTAAATGCAAGTTTTACAGAAGCTTTAGACCGAAAAACTTTGTTGCAAATAAATGGATACTATAATTTTAGTGTTGGCGAAAGCAATGCAACCACTTATGATTTTAATCCAGCATCTAATTCTTACAGTTTTTTAAACACTGCATTAAGTAATATTTTTAAAAATGAGTATAAATATGGTGGAGCAACAGTTTACTTAAAACGCAATACTAAATATGTAAACTTTAGCTTAGGTACATCGTTACAAAATGCTGTACTCACAGCAAAAAATCTTACACAAAATACTTTGGTTCAACAAAACTTTACCGACTGGTTGCCTAATGCTTCAATACAAGTAAAGGTTACAAAAAACAATAACATTAATATCAATTATAATACTTCTACACAGCAGCCAAGTACACAACAACTACAACCTGTACCAGATATTAGCGATCCATTAAATATTTTTGTAGGAAATCCTAATTTAAAACGAACTTATAACCATAGTTTATCATTAAGCTACACAAATATTAACATAGTAAAAGGCAGTAATATTTTTATAATTGGTTCATATAATGTGATGAATAATGCAATCGTTTATGATAATATAATTCAAGCAAATGGGCGACGTTTAACAACACCAATAAATGCTAATGGAATAACCAATTTATTTACTACAATAAACTTTGGAATGCCAATAAAAAAACTAAAAAGTAGATTTGGAATAGATATTGGATATAACGAAAATAAAAGCATTGGTTTTGTAAACAGCCAAGAAAATGCAATTAAAAACAGTAGCATCAGTACCCGATTTAACTGGACGTTTACTTTAGATAAAGTAATGGACATTATTGCTTCTACTAGATTAAACTTTAGCAAAGCAACCTACTCTTTACAACCACAACTCAACAACAACTTTACTCAAAATACTATTGGCATAGAAACAATTAACTATTTACCTTGGAAGCTAAATTTAAGAAACGAGTTTAACTATATTACCAATACAGGGCGAAGCGATGGTTTTAATGCAAGTATTCCATTATTAAATATGAGTTTGGCAAAAAGCTTTCTTAAAAACAATAGAGGAGAACTGAAATTTAGTGTAAGCGATGTTCTAAACAAAAATTTAGGAATTAATAGAAGTGCTAGTAGTAATTTTATTGAAGATATAAGATACAATGTATTGCAACGCTTTTTTATGCTTAGTTTTAGTTATTCGCTTCACAAAAGTGGAGGCTCAAATCCTGGAGGAGGTGCTGCTGTTATAAGAACTTTTGGTGGAGGAAATTAGAAAAAGATACAGTACCGCTAAAAACCAGTTTACTTTTTAAGTACAAATAGTTTCGATACTATAGCTTCATTTTGATCAATAGATTTTGCAATTAATCTAAATGTATCATTTTGCCCAATGTTTTTGATAACGAAATATTTTGGATAACAAGCAATTGAAAACTTACAAGTGTTACTATCTATTTTGCTAATGTAAAGCGGTCTTTGGGATATAGTAGTTTTTTTGTTAAGTACGCTAGTATTTGTTTCACTATAATTTACACAATCGTCATTACTTTTTTTATCCTCAGTTTTAATTTCAACTTTATTGTTGTTTAGATTTTCTAACTCGAATGAAGCAAAATTTTCACCTGAAACATTTTTTGAAAAAGACGACTGATTAGTTTTTGTTATAGTTATGCTGCTCGCTGAGTCAACTTTTTGTATTGTCGATAATTCAATATTTAATTCAACTTTACTAGTGCAACTGATAGCTAATAAAAAAACAAGTACTGGTATGAATTTCATATAAATTTTTTGGTTTAATTATTCTTAGTTAAGCCCAAAATTAATTAAATAGAGTTAAATTTGGTTATCGACGCAAAAATATTTGTACAATAAATAAAGTTTTTAGCCAAATTGTTTTAGTAATATTTTTTCCAAAACCCTACTCGTACATTTGCCTAATGCAACAAACTACTTTAGTAATTCATGGAGGGGCAGGTACAA
>JBMLOR010000280.1:0-8914 GCA_049242865.1 Chitinophagaceae bacterium
TTCCATTCAGACACACCAAAATGAAAAATACCGGCCGGTTTATTCGACTTTAAAATGTTTAATCTAATTTTTTGTGCTGCATGTATAGATGGTAATTTAATTATCTTACAAGCACCAATCGTTTCTCCCATAAAAATAGTTGTCCATTTTGCTCCATCAAAAACATCAATACTAAATTCAGTAATGGCAAAGTTGTGCAGCACAGAAAAGCCATCGCCCAAAGCCTTTTCATCAAACTTCTCAAATAAAGAAATTTTATTAAAGCTTGTAACTTCTTCAAAATCAATGGTTAAAGTTGCTGTATCTTTTGCTGCCAACCAATAAGTTTCTATACTATAATCATTGGCTAAGTTAGCTGGATTTTTTTCTGTTGCATTACTTGCGATTATTGGTTTTAAAAAGCTAAGATTTTTTGGTGCTTGAGGTAGCTTTTTCTTTCCTCCTCTAATTCCTAATCTATCGGCTAATGATAAAATTTGATTTACCTCGTGTTGCCTTAATTGGCCAGTTTCATCTGGTGGAATGTTTACGATAAGAATATTATTGTTACTAGTTCCTAAATAAAATAACTCTTCCAACTCATCTAAGCTACGAACTGGTAAATTAGCTTTTTTCTGAAACCAATTCCATCTGTCTGAAAGGCAAATGGTATGTTCAAATGTTAGGTAACGTAAGGTATCATTGTACAAATAAAGTTTTGGATCGTCCCATCTTGCCATATTGGGGTCTTTGGTTCTAAAATCTACTGGATAATAACGAATTGAATCACCATGTTGAAAATCTCTTGGCAATTTAGCTTTGTTTTGCCCTGCAATTTTAATGGTATGATTAACCGTAACTAAACATTTAGGTTGCAAACTTTTAATGTGCTTATAAACTTCAGGCAAATGCCAATCGGCATCTTTTTTTGCCCAACCACCGTCAAACCAAAGTTCACAAATTGAACCATATTTAGTAAGT
This sequence comes from Chitinophagaceae bacterium, assembly GCA_049242865.1. Classification (GTDB taxonomy): domain Bacteria; phylum Bacteroidota; class Bacteroidia; order Chitinophagales; family Chitinophagaceae; genus CAIVPM01. Next base: position 961 of record JBMLOR010000280.1, read on the forward strand.
AATTCTGTTAGCTGATTTTTCATGTAATCAACATACACTTGTGGATTTTTATCGTTGTGCGAAGGAGCATTTCTATCCCAAAGAGAATAATACAATCCTAACTCTAAACCATATTTTTTGCACGCATTACTAACTTCTAAAACAATATCTGTTTTTACACTTGCATTGGAAACATCATACTCTGTAAACTTGCTATCCCATAAGCAAAATCCATCATGGTGTTTAGTAATTAAAATTACATATCTAAACCCTGCTTCTTTAGCAGTTTTAATCCATTGGTCACAATCTAGATTTGTAGGGTTGAAGGATGAAGCTGGTAAATTTCCTTTGCTCCATTCAATTTCATTAAATGTGTTTACTCCAAAGTGTATAAACATTCCGTAGCCTCGTGCAATTTGTGAACGTTGAATTTTATTAGGAGTTTGATAAGGATTGGTTTGTGCAACTATTCTTGATGAAAACAAGAATACACAAATTGCTAAAAGGTTTAATGAAATTTTTTTCATAACATACTAATTTTTTAATGGAACACCTTTTAACAATATTTTACCTAAATAAAATATTTGTTGATTGTACTTAGCAGGATTGCTTTGTATATCGTCTAAATTTTGTCCTTGAAGAATTGCCAATTTATCGGCTTTGATATTACTTAAAGTAATTTTTACTTCATGTTCGCCATCTGTTACTTCAAACATTTCAAACTGACCACGATAACGATTGTTGCAATTACTATTGAATCTGTTTACCAAACATTTTATATCTGTTTCACTAACCACTTTATTGCTAACATTACCTGCCTTTTTGGTTAGTTCAGCACACTTGCCATCTACCTCAACTAAAACTTGGCCAACCTCAGGGCCACCAATATCAAAAAAGCCAAAAGCCGTTCCTTTAAATTTAAAAGTGAAACTAGCATTAGCTTCAGCAGTTTTAGCAACAGTACTAAACCAAGGTGCAAATGCTTTTAAATTTGGTTGGTTTAGGGGATTCACTTGCTCCCATCCATTGGTGAAAACACCAATTTCAATTGGTGAAAGCATCTTGCCATCTTCCCAATTATCAGGATGCATGGGTAAAGGCATTGCAAAGGGTTTAACATCTTTAAACTCTTTAAACTGATTAAAAGCCCTAGCAATAGATTGTGCATATAAATCGCCACCTGCTTTTGCAGGGTGAGTTCCATCTTTAGAAAAAACAATTTTATTGTCAACCGCAGTAGCACTTTTCCATACTAATTTTCCTTCAGCTTCTAACACTGAAGGGTATAAGCCCATGTGAATTGAGGGAATATTGTAATAAGCTGCCACTTTTTCAAAAGCCTGAATTCTACCAGGAACTTCGTTTTTTGCATATTGCTTAAATTGCTCGCCAGCAATGGTGTAAATAAAACAAATATCGGTTTGTGGGTGATGTTTTTTAATTTGCCTAACAATACCTTCTAAAGCTTGATTGCTTCCACCATTTACAGCAAATTCTACAAATACTAAATCAGGATTGTACTGTAAAATTTGAGAGCCAACTCTACAAGCTGCTAACTCAGTTCCTGTGCCTGAAACACCAGCATTAATGCCTTTGAGTTTTGCTGCAGGATGGAGTGATTGCAAAAAAGCTAGTGTTTGATTACGATATTGATCTTCGGCTTTTGTAATACTGCCTCCTAAAAAACCAATAGTTAAAGAGGCATTGGGTTGATTAATTTTCTTAAAAAAATTTGGCAAACCATTTCTTACAAAAAACTCTTTATCGCTTTTAAAATCGGACTGTTCTTTAACCAAAAAGTTGGGCTGAACCTCAAACAATAATGGCATAGCACCACTTTGGCTAGCTTCAATTAATGAGGCTACTGTAGGCTCTTCATTTTTTTTTATGGTGTATTGATGAACAGTTGGTTTGGCAATTGTGTATACTACATTACGCAACGAATCTGCTTGCTTAAGTACTTCAGAAAGTTGATTTTTATAGGTACCATATTTTTCAAAAGCATTGGCATAATATGCTTGATTGTTGAATTTTGTAACCAACAAATTGCTTAAATATTTTTTGGTAGCTTCTAAATTATTTTTCTCAGCAAAATTTTGCAAACAAGTAAATTCAGTAAAAACTACTGCTCTAAATGTAGCTTCGTTATCCCACAATTTTTCTAATGCTTTTTTTACTACTAAAGCTTGTTGGTATTGTGGAGTTTTTTTGTACAATGCTAAATTCACTCCTTTTTGTAAATCATCGCTACTAAAATTATCAATAACAATAGAGTCAATCTTCAACTGATAACTTCCTTTTGGCAAATTATTAACTTGTACAATTTGATTGTTTAAATCTTTAGTGAAAGGCACAAGATTTAAGGCTTGTTGCTGATTATCGGCAATTGGAAATGGCAAAGCATTTTCTAACAATGAAAACTGAACTGTATTGTTTTTGAAAGAAGCATTACTGACCAAACAGTTTTTGTTTTCTGCTTTATTTAATAAATTTTTGGTATCAAATACCAACTTTGAAACAATTGAATCTTTGTTAAAAGTTGACAAAAATTGATAAGCCATTATAAAATGACCAACACTGTTGGGATGAACTCTATCGTTTACAGTAAGTGTAAAGTTGGTTGTTTTTGCTTGTTGCTGTAGAGCAATATTGGTCATGATGGTATTATAGTCAACAATAGGCAATTTAAATTTGTTGGCTAATTGTTGCATGGTTGAACCACAAGTTATTAAAGCATCATTCACACCAAGATTGTTAGGATATTTTATGGCAGAAGTTTGGTCGTAAGCAGAAGGTTTTTGTAGAATTACTTTTATCTTTTTTTGGATGAAAAAACGCACTATACTATCTAAATTTTTAGCATAAACGTCAAGGGCTGCTTTACGTTTAGCCAAAGTATCGGCATTTTGAGAAGGATTTTTTCCATACAATTCACGTTGCACATCATTCATCCCAATCATTATAACTACATGAGAAGGTTTGTGTAATAAAACGTCGGTTTCTATTCGTTTTAAAATTCCACCGGTAACATCACCTTTAATTCCTGCATTAAAAAAACTAATAGGTATTGTTGGATATCTTGTAACAAAAAATTGTAAAATGTTGTGATGGAATTCGCCATTGTGTGTAATACTGTTACCTACAAAACAAACTCTATCTCCTTTTTTAAAATAAGGTGTTGTGCTTGTTTGTGCATTAGTTATTGCTACAACAAAATAGCTTAATACTAAAAATAAGCAGATTTTTTTCATATAGTTACGTTATAAAAAAATTGACCAGAATTACTAAAAACCAATCACATTTATTGCTCTATTGCAGCAACAAACTTTTACTTAGTTGTACTTTTATAAACTCTTACCCAATCAATATAAGCCTTATCAGTGTTACCTTTTTGAATAAATTCATTTTTTCTGATATCACCATCTAACCAATTATTGGCACCAAAACAACTTCCAGAAAAATAAATATAATGTGCAACATGAGGTATTAATTTAGGGTCGGTCATGGTGGCTACAACTTTTCCATCAAAATAAAATTTCAGGTAAGTTGGTGTCCATTCAAATCCATAAATATGAAATTCAGTTTCGTGCATTTTAGGAGCTTTAATTTCACGTCCATTAGATTTATGAGCAGGTTTTCCATAACCATCCCAATGCAATCCTAATGAATAAGAATTTGCTTTAATGCCCTCTACAATATCAATTTCTGCACCATCATTAGCTGTTCCATCAATGCCTTCGTTACTCATACCTTTACCTTCGGGCATCATCCAAAATGCTGTTTGATGACCGTTTGGTTTTACAACGTGCATTCTACATTCTAAAAAACCATAAGTTGGGGCATATTTTCCTCTCGAAGTAAATCTACCAGCATTATAAGCAGTATCGTGTAATGGAGATTTTCTGTAGTAGATATACATGTTGCCCTCCTTTTCTTCTAATTGATTTTTATCTGCATATAAAGTAACATCTACTCTTTTTTTCACAGAGGTTTCAATATTCCATTTAGTAGTATCAATTTCTGTATCATTAAATTCATCACTAAAATCTAAAGTCCAAGCTTTTTGCAAGCTTTCTTTTGTTGTAGTATCATTTATAACATTTGGCACAGCATCGCTTGGTGTTGCTGCATCTACAAATTTTGAAGTTGTTGTATTAGCTTTTGAAATTTTGTTTTGGCTCGAACAACTATACAAAATAGCAACTAGTGTTACTACGGCAAACAATGTTATATTTTTTTTCATTTTTTTATTTTGGGAGTGAAAATAAGCATTTTTGAATTTCATTCAAACGTTTGAATAAATTATTAATTTAATACCAATTTAAAACAACAACTTAGATGAAGTTAATAATTTAAACAACTACCAATCATCTGTTCTAAAGCTACTTGCAGGTAATCCTGCAGTATTAAATAATGTTCCCTGAACCCAATTTTTAAATCCATAACGTACATGAATAGGGTTTTTAACACTATCGCTAGTTACAGAAACCCATTGCAATTTTCCCTTTGTAAAAAAAGCGTTGGCAGGATAAAATTTTTTGTCTTCTCCAGCAATTTCAAAATCAGTCAAAGGTTTACCAAAACTATTTAAACCCATTTGGGCATATTTAAATGACATGGTAATTGTATCATTTTTATTGCTTTCGATTTTATCGAAAATTGGACCACTATATGCAATACCCTCTATGTTATAAGTTTTTGCCAATGCCCAATATGCTAGTCTATTGCCTACCATTTCTTTTTGGGCAGGATGAATTAAAAACTGTTCTCCAATATCCATGGTTACGGCCATGCCTGTATTTTCTACACTTAACATGGTTTTTAATTGTGCTTCTCTTATCAATCCACCATTTATATGTGCATTAGGAATTCCTGAATGTGGTGCAACTTGCACAAAATAAAAAGGAAAATTTCCTTGTTGCCATTGGCTTCGCCAAGAATTTATAAGCAAGGGAAATAATGTTTGGTATTCTTTTGCCCTTGTTCTGTTTGATTCTCCTTGATACCACAAAACACCTTTTATACCATACCCAATAAATGGATGTAACATAGATTTATACAATGCTGTGTGTGCACTAGTTACATTGGCATTGGTAATTTTTTCTGGAATATTAACTTTTAAAAATGAAGATAAAGTAAGGCTATCCATCCAAGTTTCAATGCTCGAACCTCCCCAAGATGTATGAATTATACCTACAGGAATATTTAACAAAGACTGAACTTTTCGTGCAAAAAAATATGCTGTAGCACTGAAATTACCTGTATTGGCTGGTGTTGCTTGCAACCAAGTTCCTCCAATATTTGTAAGATTAGAATTACTGACAGATTTTGTAGCAGTAAAAAAACGAATGTTGGGGTTGGTAGAATTTAGTATAGCTTCGTTACTTCCTAAAACTGGTTGATTGTTGTAACCCTTAACTGGCATTTCCATGTTCGATTGTCCACTACAAAGCCAAACTTCACCCACCAAAACATGATTATACTCTAGTTTTGATGAACCATTTATTTCAACTTTATATGGGCCGCCTGCTGCTGGTGTAAGTACTTTTATTTTCCAATAACCATTTTCGTTGGCTGTTGTTTTTACATTGTTGCCCCAACTAGTTTTAATAGATATTTTAGCGTTAGGTTTATCAGTTCCCCAAATTGGTACTTCCATTTGTTGTTGCAAAACCATACTATCACTAAAAAAATTAGGGAGTTTAGTTTGTGCTTTAATTATTGAAATGTGAACCAATACAATAAAAAAACAACAAATTGATTTAAAAACTTGACGACTCATAAATAGTGATTTTATAGTATGATGATTTTTTTGTGAAGTACAACATTTTTACCTTTTAACTGTACAATGTACATACCCTTATTTAAATTATTAGTCTCAATTTTAATGATGCCATTGTTAGCTTTTACTTTAAAGGCTTTTACAATTTGTGCATTTAAATTGATGACACTTAACTCCGATGGTGTATCAAAATTACTGTAATCAACAGTAAGCATTTCTCCCTTTATAATACTAGGAAATACATTAAAACTTGGTTGATTATCATTTGAAACTGCTTTTAAAATATTGCTGTAGCTAAAGCTTCCATCTTTATCTACAATTTTTAATCGGTAATAAACTATATTAAAAGTTGAAGGTTTATCGATATAACTATAATTGCTAGAGCTTTGTTGATTTTTACCTTCAACTGCAGCAATTGTTTCAAAAGCAATGCCATTGTAACTACGTTGCAATTCGAAATGACTAAAGTTAATAGCAGAAGTAATTGTCCAATTTAAAAAAGAAGTTCCAGCTTTGTTTTCCAGCTGAAAATTCACCAATTTAACTGGCAAGGTTGTAGTTACCAAATTAGCTTCAGAGTAGGCTCCATTTATTTCTAAATCTGGCAAAGTATCATTTACGCCACTACCAATTAAAAAAACACCAGTTCCTGAAGCGTCGTAAGGAATAATTCTAAAAGTTACAGTACTATTGGGTGATATATTTTGTAAATTACTGATGCCTGCTAAATCTATTGAATCTAAAACATAATTTCCTGTAACCCTTGTTGGGCCTGAAATTGAGTCAATGATAAAAGTTCTTCCGTTATCAACTGTGTAATCTAATAAATATTTTATTGGGCCTGTTGCACCTATTCTTAGATTGATTTTACTTATAGAATGATAATTTACAGTTTTTCCGTTTGTAGATTTTAAACTAAATGAAAAAAACTTTCTATCCGTGATGGCATCTTCAGCTGTAGTAGTTGAAAAACTTGAGGCTCCCCAGTATCCATTTGATGAGTTAGATGGTGGCAAAACTAAACCCTGTCCTCTTGTGAGTGGCAAAGGCACAGAGAAATTTGAGTTTACTCTTGTAGGTGCAAAAGTAGTTTGATTAAAGCCACCTTGGGCTATTGCAGAAGCTTGCCATGAAACTAATGAAGTTGGGAAAGCTGGGCGTGTATCAATTATATTCTCAGGATATGCATCAACAGAATTGTGATTTGCATAAATTTTACCAGCAGTAGTTAACGAACCATTGGCATTAATTGAAGCAATATCTTTTCCAAAAAAATAAGAATACCTTTCTACAAAATGACAAGAATCTAACCACGGCAATGCAATTTTCATAAACTCGTGGTGTACAGAATCTGTTCTGTTGATATTGGCATTAAATTCGGTTAACCAAATTGGTTTTCTATAATAATCGTAAACTGCATTTAAAAAGGCTTTCATTCTAGTTAAAATTCCTTGGGCACTAACAACAGAATCAGGATGCGTTGTCATATAAGCTCCCCAATCGTACCAATGTAAACATACATAATCAATTCTAAGCTTTTGAGCTTTGGCTTGTCGTGCAAAAGTATCTTGCCAAATTAAATAAGAAGCTGAAGGAGAACCCATACGAAGACCAGCTTTTAACATGTTTTTATAAGCAGGAATTGCAGTTGAAACAAACTGCCTCGAAGGGCCAGTTACATCGGGTTCATTATATGCAATGTAATGAGATATTGAATCTTTACTAATTACTTTTGCAATGCTAGTATCACGTGTACTATACCACATAAACGCCATTGGAGCATATTCTCTAGTTGGTGTAGAAATATCTCTATCATTCCAATCATAAAACCAAGTTGTATTTCCTATGGAATCAATTTCTTTATTGTTAGTGGAACAAACCCCTTTCTTTTTTATTTTTACAGGATGAAGTTTTAAAACTCTAATAAAAGAAATATTATCTTGTAATTGCATAGAAAGATTAACTCTAATAGCACTTTTTGTTGCCATATAAGTAAATCTCTCGCCTGTACCATCTGCATTTTCAGCAAGGGTTGCCATATAACCACTATCTAATACAATAGAACGAATTTTATTGTTTAAACCATTAGGAATTGCATTTTCTGTAATTACAATTTTAGGAGGACAAGTAGCACTTGTTCCTTGAAGATTAAAGCCTGAATAAATGGTGAGTTGTGAAATTGCATTTAGCCAA
>JBMLOR010000280.1:9014-12745 GCA_049242865.1 Chitinophagaceae bacterium
CCATCGAAAAGGTTAATTACTTTTTGTACTTTTTTCTTTCCAATAGATTGGGTTGTAAACGTATTAGATTTTAAATCTCTATAACCTTTATAAATATGGCAGTAAATTTTATTAGCATTATAAGTAAAACCATATTCACCAAACAAAGGTTGCCAAGGGCCGCCTCTTGTATTGTAAATTCCATTGCCCACCTTACTTAGCCAATTACCCATTTTAAGTAAAACTTCTTGTTGGTTTTGAGGAATTACTCCTTCTCTATCAGGCGAAACATTTAAAAGAAAATTTACATTACGTACCACACAATTCGATAAATATTGTACAATTTCTTCATAGCTATACACTTTAGAGTTGGGTCTGAAGCCCCATCCTCCTTTTTGCAAGCTCACACATTTTTCTGTGAACTCTTTTGTACGAATGTTACCTGAAGTATAACCTCCACCTTCTTCAGAAAAAACATCACCAATCCATGAAAATCTTGTATTTACAATCATTTCTGGTTGATATTTTCTTACAACACCCATAATGCCCAAAGCTTTACCTGTTGAATCTTCTTTGGTAATATATCTTTCATTTATAGGCCATTCGTTTGTGGTGTCTTGATATTTTCCTGGGTTCCAAAATTTTCTATCGAGTGGTCTATTAGCAGTTTGTGCTAACCAAGCACCATCCCAAAACATGTAACTTATTTTACCATAGTCTTTCATTAGTTTGGTTACTTGTTCGTAGACTTCTTCTTTCATCACCCTAGCATCTTCTTTATGCCATTTGGCAGTTTTATAACCCCAAATGTTGGGTTTACAATCGTTACCAAAAACATCGTAATATCCTGGATAACGCCAACTCATAGGAGAATAATATAAACCAACTCTCAAACCTGCAGCTCTTACAGCATCGGTATATTCTTTAATTAAATCTCTACCTAAATCTTTTTGGCTATTCCAACTTGCAGGATGTTTACTATCAAATAAAGCATATCCATCGTGATGCCTTGTAGTAAGTACCATGTATTTCATTCCTGCTCTTTTTGCTAAATCTGCCCATTGAGATGGATTATATTTTGCAGCAGTAAAGCCTTTTGCAGAATCTCTTGCTCTGCGTTGATAATAATCTTGCCCCCATGCTTCTTGATGCCTTACCCATTCATTTCCTTCTGGCATGGCAGCATACACACCCCAATGAATAAACATGCCAAACTTATCATTTACATAGCCACTCATAGTTTCATCAGATTGTTGACGTACACCCAAATCTTCTTCAAGTACTCTTTTTGTTAAGGGCAAAAATTCTTGTAATACTGGTTTTGGAGCCTCGCCCAAATACATTAATTCTATCTGATCTACATAAGCACTTCCATTTCCACCAGGATGTACAAAAGAAATCATCATTGTATCTATACTAAAAGCTGTTTGAAAATCGAGGGTTATTTTTGTATAAGCAGTAAGACTGCTAGTTACTGACTTTGCAGCACCGCCATAATTGCTTACAATCATTTGAATTTCTTCGGCACCCGACTCAGTTTTTACATAGGCCGAAAGTTGATACAATGCATTGTTTCTTACTTTAAATTCTTGATTACAAAAAGCTCTTTCTGGCCCAACTCTTACAGCATAATTTCCTGAATATGGCTCTTTTACCACTGATGAAAATTTTGTTCGCCAATGCCTCCAACCATCCATTGTACCTGTTTCAAAATCGGCATTTTTAATTAAATGTGTTTCATTGATAGGTGTTTGTGCTTGTAGATGAATGATTTGAAATACAATCATACAAATAATCATCGACAATAATTTCTTTGATTTGCTAGGTAAAATTCTACTAGAAAATCGTTTTTTAAAAGCAATCATTTGTTGAAATGTGTTTTTAGAATAAAGGAATTATTTATAAATATTTTCGGTGAGGGTAATTTCTAAAATTGTTACAAAGGGGTTTTGTTGATAATCAATGTCACTAATGGTGATGGTATTGTCGTCATTTTTTACCCATTTAAGTTCTTTTCCATCAAATACATTAACTACTTTACTTACCGTTTTTTTACCAATAGACTGTGTAATAAACTGATTAGTTTTAATTTCTCGATAGCCTTCGTAAATGTGACAATAAATTTTATTGTCTTTGTAAGTAAATCCATATTCTCCATACAAAGGTTGCCAAGGGCCACCTCTTGTGTTGTAAATACCTTTACCTACCTTACTTAACCAAGCACCCATTTTAAGCAATACTTCTTGCTGGTTTTGTGGTATTACACCTTCTCTATCTGGTGAAACATTTAATAATAAATTACTGTTTCTTACCACACAGTTTGATAAATACAAAGCAATTTCTTCAAAACTGTACACTTTTGAATTGGGCTTAAAACCCCAACCACCACGTTGTAAGCTCACACATTTTTCTGCTACAATTGTATTGCTAATTTTACCAGAAGAATAAGAACCTCCTTCTTCAACATGTACATCACCCACCCATCCAAAACGTTCATTTAACAACATATCTGGCTGAAATTTTCTGGCCATTCCTAAAACGCCGAGTGCTTTACCTGTTGAATCTTCTCTAGTGACATATTTTTCATTTACAGGCCAAATGTTGTTTGGATTTTGATACCTGCCAGCATCCCAAAACGAATCTGACAATGGTTTATTTTTCACTTGCCCTAACGAAGCCCCATCCCAAAATATATAATTAAGTTTACCATAGTTTTTGAATAAATTGGTTACTTGTTCAAACACCTCTTCTTTCATCATAGTAACATCATCTTTATGCCATTTTGCAGCTTTACTATAACCCCATACATTTTGTAAAACATTGTTGCCAAATGGGTCATAAAAACCTTCATATTTCCAATTAACGGGAGAATAATACAAGCCAACTTTTAAGCCTGCTTTTCTTACAGCATTGGCATATTCTTTAACCAAATCTCTTCCTAACTCTTGCTGACTAGTCCAGCTAAATGGATGTTTACTTTCAAATAAAGCAAAGCCATCGTGATGACGAGCAGTAAGTACTGTGTACTTCATCCCAGCCTTTTTTGCCAAAGCTGCCCATTCTGTTGGATTATATTTAGCTGCAGTAAATCCTTTTTCAGAATCTCTTGCTCGGCCTCTGTAATATTCGCTCGACCAAGCTTCTTGATGCCTTACCCACTCGCTACCTTCAGGCATGGCACTATAAACGCCCCAATGAATAAACATACCAAACTTATCATTCAAAAACCAATCTACTTTTTCATTGCTTTGTTGTGCCACACCTCCTGCAACCTTTGGTACTCTTGGTTGATAAGACATAAATTCTTGCAGTTTTGGTTTGGGTGCTTCTCCTAAATACAACAACTCCACCTGATCTATAAAAGCACTGCCTGTGCCAGCAGGATGAACAAATGAGATAAGAATACTATCTATTTTGAAAGCAGTTTGAAAATCAACACTAACTTTTGTATAAGCTGTAACACTGCTCGAAACTGTTTTTGTTGGGTTGCCATGGTTACTAATAATAAGCTGAACTTCTTCTGCTCCTGACTCAGTTTTTACGTATGCTGAAATTCTGTACAAAGCATTTGAACGCACTACAGCTTCTTGATTACATACACCTCTATCAGGTCCAATTTTTACTGCATATTTACCTGAGTAGGCATCACTTACAATTGTAGCATTTTTAGTACGCCAATGCCTCCAACCTTGAGTTGTACCAGTTTCAAAATCGGGATTTTTTATTAAATGAGTTTCGTTGATGGGCGTTTG
>JBMLOR010000281.1:0-10669 GCA_049242865.1 Chitinophagaceae bacterium
GTGTTTAAAATATTAAAATTACAAAAGCAGTAACCTTTATCCCTAATTCAACAACAATTTACTTTGTTCTCTATCGCTATGTAGTTGATTTTTTAAAGCTTCTAGCCCGTTTAATGGTAGCTCCCCTCTTATATAAGCCACTACTTCAACTTCAACTATTTTGTCATAAATATCTTCATCAAAATCAAAAATATTTACTTCAATCACTCTTCTCTTTCCATTTACAACAGGTCTACTGCCAATATACATCATACCTTTAAAATTTTTGTTGGTCAGATTAGTTGCATTTTTTAGCTCTACCTTAACAGCATAAATTCCATCTCCGGGAACTAATTTATCTGTTTCAATTAATTGAAGATTGGCAGTTGGATAACCAATTGTTCTTCCTATTTTATCACCTTCAATTACAACTCCTTCAAATTTATAATGGTATCCTAATAATTCTGTAGCAGTATTTATATCATGTTGCAAAATCGATTTTCTTATTCTTGTAGAACTAATAGCAGCTTCTTGTAGCAGCTGAGGTTCAATTTGCTTAACCCAAAAATTTAGTTTATGCCCCATAGCTTCGAGCAAACTGTAATTTCCAAGTCTCTCCTTACCAAATCTATGGTCGTAACCAATAATTATTGTATGTGGCTTTATATATTGATATAAGAATTTTTCAATAAAATCATTGGCACTAAGTGTAGAAAAATTATCGTTAAAATCTATAACTATAACATTATCAATATCAGCTTTCGCTAATAATGATAATTTCTCTTGTAAAGTAGTGAGTAATTGCACACCAGAAGTATCACCTACAATATTTCTAGGATGTGGATGAAAGGTAATTAAAACTGTTTCACCTTCAACTTTTTGGGCTTCAAATTTTAATTGATTTAAAATTTGTTGGTGCCCTTTATGAACACCATCAAAAGTACCAATGGTAACAATCGGGTTTTTAAATTTTGGCAAATCATCTACCGAGTAAAATATGTTCATAATACAAATGTAAAACCATAAGTTATATGTACTTCTAAAACAAACTATTACTTTCGTGGTTATGAATGTGCAAATAGAAAATAGTTGGAAAATTGCATTACAATCTCAATTTAACTTGCCCTATTTCCATAACATTGTTCAACACCTTAAAACTGAAAAGCAGGCAGGTAAAACCATTTACCCACAAGGAAAAGATATTTTCAAAGCATTTGAAATTACTCCATTTAATGATGTAAAAGTTGTATTACTAGGGCAAGATCCTTACCACAACCCTCATCAAGCTATGGGTTTAAGTTTTAGTGTTCCCGATGGCTTAAAACTGCCTCCATCTTTGCAGAATATGTACAAAGAATTGCATCAAGATATTGGATTGCCAATTTCTAAAACTGGAAATCTAATGCCATGGGCTTCACAAGGTGTTTTATTGTTAAACGCTGTATTAACCGTTCGTGAAAACGAACCTGCAAGCCATGCAAAAATTGGCTGGACAAATTTTACCGATGCTGTAATACACACCATAAGTGAACAACTTAAACATGTAGTTTTTTTGCTTTGGGGTAAATATGCACAAGAAAAAGTAAGCCTTATTAACGCTGCTAAACACTTGGTTCTTAAAGCAGCACACCCATCACCTTTTAGTGCAGATAAAGGTTTTTTTGGATGCAAACACTTTAGCAAAACCAATGAATATCTTGTAGCAAATGGCAAATCACCTATTGACTGGAAAATTTAAATTAACCTAAAAAATGAAGAAAAAATATAATATTTTTATACAAGTTTTTGCAAGAATTTGGGCCCTTTGGGGACTATTAAGCTTTGTGGGCACCTTCCTCATCATTTTTTTACCAAGCATGCTTAGCCATTTAATGCCTTATAAAAAAGGACAAGATTATTTTATTGCCGTTTCAAGATGGTGGATGAGAGTTTGGTTGGCACTTATTGCCTGCCCCTTAAAAGTAAGAGGATTAGAAAATTTTAAACCCAACGAAAATTACATTGTTACTTACAACCACAATACTTTTTTAGACGTTCCTTTAAGTTGCCCTTTTATGCCTAGTGGCAATGTAACTATTGCTAAAAAAAGCTTTGCAAAAGTGCCCATTTTTGGATGGTTTTATAAAAGAGGTTCTATTTTGGTGGATAGAAATAGTGATAAAAGTAGAAGAGAAAGTTTTGAGCAAATGAAACAAGTTTTGGCTGCAGGCTTGCACATGGGCATTTATCCTGAAGGAACTAGAAATAGAACTAATGAACCACTAAAAAAATTTTATGACGGTGCATTTAAACTAGCTGTTGATACTCAAAAAGAAATTTTACCTTGTGTAATGTTTAATACCTCAACTGCTTTACCAACGCATAAAACTTTTTGGTTATTACCTACCAAACTATACATGCAATTTTTACCACCTATTGCTAGTAAAGGCAAAAGTTCAGATGAACTAAAATCAGAAGTATTTAATTGTATGTATAATGAATTTGTAAATAACAAACCTGCTTAACAAACAACGAGTACCAAAATATAAAAGCCTCAAATTGTTGAGGCTTTTATTGATAACTTAAGTTGTTGATATGATATTAATTACAATATTTATCAAACTCTGCAATTAAATGATGTGCGATTGCTTGTGCTGGTCGTCCCTCAATTTGATGACGCTCAACCATGCTTACTAAGTTTCCATCTTTAAATATAGCAATTGCTGGCGATGATGGTGGATAAGGCATTAAATATTCACGTACTTTATTTACAGCTTCTTTATCAAAACCTGCAAAACTAGTTGCTAAAGTATCGGGCTTTTTTGTTGCATTTTGCACAGCCATTAAAACTCCTGGTCTACAAGCTCCTGCTGCACAGCCACATACACTATTTACAACTACTAACGTAGTGCCTTGTTTTTTAATTACATCGTCAACCAAACTGGCAGTTGTTAAATCTTCAAAACCATTTTCAGTTAACTCTGCCTTCATCGGTAAAACTATCTCTGCTGGATACATAATACTATTTTTATACAAAAATATGCTTTCCTAAACCTTTATCAAAAAGCTCTAGCTTTAATTTCTGTTATCGAAAAACCATAGCCACTGTATTGTAGGTAAATTGTATTAGGAAAACCAAAAAATATCTAAGTTATTTGCACAAATTTTTATTATGAATAGCTATCAAGTAACAATTAAAGTAATGCCTTTAAAAGATTTACTAGACCCTCAGGGGAAAGCAGTTTTAAGTGGATTACATAATTTAGGATTACAAAGCATTAACGATGTAAGAGTTGGTAAAAATATCACTGTAAAAATTGCTGCATCAGATGCAAACCAAGCTAAAGAAATAGCTACTCAAGCTGCAAAACAATTATTGGCAAATTTGGTAATGGAAGAATTTGAAATTATAGTGGAAGCTTAATATTTATGCTATATCTTATTCCTACACCCATTGGCAATTTAAAAGACATTACTTTTAGGGCAATTGAAACCCTACAACTAGTTGATGTTATTTTGTGTGAAGATACTCGAACATCTTCTAAACTTTTGCAGCACTATAACATACAAAAGCCCACATCACCTTACCATCAGCACAACGAACATAAAATTGTAGAACATTTAATACAGCAAATGCAAGCTGGAAAAAAATTTGCTTTAATTACAGATGCTGGAACACCGGGTATTAGTGATCCTGCTTTTTTATTAGTTAGAGCATGTGTGCAAGCAAATGTTGAAGTTATAAGCTTGCCCGGTGCAACTGCCTTTGTTCCTGCCTTGGTAAATAGTGGATTACCTACTAATAGTTTTGTTTTTGAAGGCTTTTTGCCCTTAAAAAAAGGAAGACAAACCAAACTAAAAGAATTGGCTGTTGAAGCAAGAACCATCATTTTGTATGAAAGTCCTTTTAGAGTTGATAAAACAATCAACGATTTAATCACCTATTTTGGGGCCCATACACAAGCTAGTGTTAGCAGAGAATTAACCAAAATGTTTGAAGAAACCGTTAGAGGAAGCTTAGAAGAATTAGCAGCACATTTTAAACAAAAGCCTGCAAAAGGTGAAATTGTAATGGTAATTGATGGAAAAAAAGCTTAACCACTCATCATCAATAGTAGCTGAACAAAAAAATTAAAGCCCCTACCATTACTGCTTTATAGCCTATTATATACATTTTAACAAACCATTAATACCAAATAGTTTGCACAACAACTATTTAGCACCTACATTTGCACTGTAAATAAGGATAGTAAAACTATCATAAAAGGTATAAGTAACCTTATCAGCTTGCCCACACTAACGATTAATACTGGTTTTCTTACTTAATTACTATCCTAAAAAAATAGGAATTTTTAAATTAGAAGATATATGACACAGATTAAAGAAACAGCATCTAAAGTACAGATGCAAAACGAAGAATTAAACCATTTGGTGAACGAAGTAAAAGAAACAGTTATAAACAAAACACAGTTTAGTGCTGCTGATTTATGGAACATTCAAAGAAACATGAAAAGTGCTAGCAGGCCACATCATAAATGGATTTTAAATTAATTAAAAAAGCGACCAATTGGTCGCTTTTTTATTGTTAATCTTTTATTCGATAGTTACCATTTCTAAACTATCTAAGAAATCTTGTTGCACGTTTACACCAATTCCAATGCTATCATCTAACAACAAGTGCATTCCTTGGTATTGCACTCCACCAATTACAGGATCTATTTTGTGACCCAACAAACAAGTATCTAAATCGTAAAACTGAATTTGTACATTGGCCATGGCAAAATGTACTTTGGCTGTAAGGGCAACTCTACTTTCGAGCATGCCACCCATCATACAAGGAATGTTGTTTTTTGATGCTAAATCAATAATTTTTTGTGCTTCGTTTATACCGCCACTTTTTGCAAATTTTATATTGATATAATGTGCCGATTTATTTGTAATAATCTGTTGAGCATCGTGGTGGGTATATACACTTTCATCAGCCATTATTTTTATTGCTGTATTTGCCAATAGCTGAGGCAATAAATGGTTATTATAAGTACGCATGGGCTGCTCACAAAACTCAATTTTATAGGGCTCTAAACCTTTAAGTGCAGTTACAGCTTCATCAAAACTCCAACCCTGATTGGCATCTATTCTTATTGTTGTGTTATAACCAATAGCTGCTCTTATCGCTTTTATTCTTTCGATATCTTCATTGGGTTGTTTACCAAGTTTTACTTTAATAATTTGTACACCATTTGCAACAAAGTCTACAGCTTGTTGTGCCATTATTGATGGGCTATTTATACCAATGGTGAGGTCACTCTCAATAGCTCGTTTCTGCCCACCCAAAAAAGCATACAAAGGCATGCTTGCATGCTTTGCAGCTATATCGTATAAAGCTACATCAAAAGCACTTTTGGCTGTATAATTATTGGCAGTAAACAAATGCAGTTCTTGCAATCTTGCAGGTATATCTAAAGCATTTTTTCCTACCCAAATTGTTGCAAATTCTTTTGCCATTTCAAAACAAGTAGCTTGTGTTTCTCCCACAATCATTGGGAAAGCACTACACTCTCCTATTCCTATTATACCTTCATTGGTGTGTACTTTTACTAACAAGTTTTGGGCAAAATGCATTGTACCTGTGGCAATTGTAAACGGCACCATAGGAATGGAAAACTTGTAGATTTCTATTTTAGTAATGGTCATGTATTCAATTTAATTATTTAAAACTGTTTTCCTGCATTTTGCTTTTAAAAACACTCATTCTTTCACTCAAAATGGCTTTATATTGTTTCTCCAAAGGTTAATAAATTATTGTCAGGATCGAGGAGTGCAAACTCTTTTTGCCCCCAAGGCTTTGTTTGTAGATTTCCATTGGGATGTATGGCTACTTTATTATTAATAAACTGATTATATACAGATTGTATATCGTTCACGTTTATATAAACTTGGCCATAATTTTCAGCTGGATTTAAATCTTTAAACAGAAAAAAATGAAGTGTAATTCCTTCTTTAGCTACAATTATATAATCTTCATAATCGCCCTTAAGTTGAAACTGTAATTGATTAACATAGTACTGTAATGTAGTATTTTTATTACGCATGGGCAATTTTGGACTAACTGATACTAACATAATTTTATTGATTTTAAATAATAATCTTTTTCACAAAAAACACTGAAAAAGCTGTGTTTCTGCAAACAACAATTCTTTAAATTAAAACTGGATTTTCTTTTACCACACCCATTACAAACACACTTTGCACGTGGCCTATATTATCGGCCTGACTTAATTTATTTACATGAAAATCGTAATAGCTTTCCATATCTTTTGCTACTACTTTTAACATAAAATCAAACTCACCACTAATACTATAACACTCAATCACTTCTGCAAACGATAAAATACTTTTAATGAATTTGGCTCCTTCTTTTTTATCGTGTTGCTTAAGACTTACATAGCAAATCACCATTAAACCTTTGTTTATTTTAGAATGATTTAATAGTGTGGTGTATTGTCTTATAATCCCTTCTTGCTCTAATCTTTTTATTCTTTCGTGTACAGGCGTGGTACTTAAATGTACTTGTTGTGCTATTTCTTTTACACTTGCTTTTGCATTTTGTTGCAATACCCTAAGTATGGCAATGTCTTTATCGTCGAAGGTTGAGGTAGATTTCAATTGTTTAATTTTTACTAAAGCTAAATACTTTTATGTTGCCTGCCACATAATTACAAACCCAAGCTTCTATAGTTGTATCATTCTCATACAAATCAATTCCTACAGGTTTTCCTTTGCAAGGCAAACTATATAATGGTGTAAATTTATGGTTTGTTAGTTTAAACACATCAACTGTATTGCCATTGTAACAGGTTACAAACAAAAACTGTTTATTGTTACTTAATGCCATACTTCGTGGTTGTGCTTTGGTAGAAATACTATCAACCACTGCACCTGTATTTTTATCAATCATCGCCACTTTGTTTAAACTATTAAACGAAACAACAAGTGTGTTTTGCTCTCCTTCTAAAACATGACGAGGGTTTGATAAAACCGGCAAATATTTTTCAATAACCCAAGTATTATTATTCATTACAGCAATAGTATTACTACCCATTATGGCTATATATGATTTTTGCAATGCATCATCTACTACAATACCACGTGGAATTGAGGTTACTGCAACATCTTTAATTAAATTGGCATAAGGAAACTGTGTGCTGTTAATGTTTAACACACTTACCGTTTTAGCATGCCAATTGCTTACTAATAATTGTTTACCTCCATTAGCAACTTCAACTACTTTAGGCGTACTCCCTGTTTTTATTAAGGGTACCTCTAGCTTAGTAATCGATTTATCGGCTTGTATTTGTTTTATTATTTTAAAGTTGCTGCTATCAACTACAAATGGTAACTTATTGTTATCAAAAACTTTTATAGGCACAACGCCGTTGGCATTGTGTAAGCTTACCCAAAGAATACTATCGTTGTTACTAAAGCAAGCCTCTACAGGTTTTTCTTGCCAAGATATAGTTGCTTTTTTGGTTTGATAATCCCAACCTATCCCTTTTGTTGGTTTAAATTGAAACGTTCGGTTTAGTGCTTTTGTACTTTGATCAAACTCTTGCACATTCAACCCCTCTAAATTCATGGCATACAACTTTGTACCTGCTGTATTAAAAACAACAGATTTTGTACCACCCGATGCTTTTAAGGTTTGCTCAGTTGTAAAACTTATGTTGGTGTACAGTGCAGGCTTTGGTACAGTATCTTTTTTAGTATTCTCTTGCTTAATTGTATCTAACTGTGTAGGAGTAGTATCATTGTTTAGTAGCTGTGGTTTGGCGTATACAAAGAAAACCCAGGTCCAGATAACAATTAAAAATATTCCAGTAAAAATGAGTTTCATTGTTACAAATATTTGAAAAAATATGAAAAAAATGATACGTATTTTAGGTAAAACAACAATTAACTTAATTGTCCCATAATTTTTAATTGAAAAACTGAAATGTTAATGCTACTATTTAACAATTGTAAACAAACAAAACTTGGTTACAAGTACATTTTTCTTGCAGCTGTAGTTTTACTAAAAATGATATTCCTTGCTTTAAAAAACTCATTAAAGTCGGCACTTGTAGTATGTGTAGGATATGTACAATTAAGTTCATCGGTATCATTAAACACTGTTGCACCATTAATAATTTGTTTTCCTTTTGCATTTCGCCACAACATAAAATAAGCTATTTGTAAATTAGCTAATGCTGGTTGCAAAGTTTTGGTAAACCATTTTTTATCAATTTTTTGTTGTTGATTCATAAAATTATTGTAGCCAATTTCACCAATTGCTGCTACTTTATTTCTGTTTTGTGCAAGCTGAATAAGCAGTTTGGTTTTTTGCTGCACCTCCTGAATAAAACTTGCAGAAGATTTGGCTTTTTGTTGGTATATATCGTACGAAATAATATCAACATAGCCGTTATCGGGGTAATGCTTTATAAAGTCGTTTTGTGTAAAATTATCGTGCATATTAAAAGCATACAATAGGTTATGCACCCCACAATTATTTTTTAAATAATCTACAGTTAATGTCCAAAGTTTTTTGTAATTTTTTTTGTCAGAGTTTGAGTCGTTCCACCAAAAACAATTACCAAAACTACACTCATGAAATGGCCTAAATATTATAGGTATCAAATTTCCATCGCTACCTTTTAGCGACTTAAAAAAAGCTGCAGCCACATCTAAAGTTCTTAGAAAACTTTGTAAATACGATTGTTGTGTTGCAGGGTTTATTTGAGTTTCATCTAATAAAATATCTAACGTAATATTTTTTCCATTTGAATTTACAACAGAATCCCAAGCTGTTTTACTATTATCTATAGGATTGTTCATGTGCCAACAAACTGTATTTACTCCACCCATATCATAAACCTTTTTGATATAAGATTTTAGAGCGTTTTGTGTAATATAATTAATTAATGCATTTTTTGTTGGATCTTCTATATGGCCTATATCCCAACCAAATAATCCTGGATACTGCTTTTTATCCAAGGTATCATAAACATCGCTAATTGCATTATTGGGATTGGGGTTAAAAGGAAACCCAACATTCCAATGTTCTTTTGCCCAACCTCTACCGTAGGCTAATGAATCTTGATGACCAAACATCGTAAATTTTGATTGTGCCAACCTATGGAGATTAAAATACAACTGCTTTGTTTGTGGCGTAGCCATGCTATCAATAGGTACAGGAATAAATTGTGGCATTGTTTTTAATTAGTTAAGTATAAAAAACTTGTAGTATTTAATTATAAATATTAAAACACTTATCAAATATACTTTTTTATGTGTGTATTCTCAACGTTTTAAAATTCCCCTCCTTTGGAGGGTTAACGTTGGTTTCTGCTCTTTGTAGTTTATTGTGGCTTTAAGATTCCCCTCCTTTGGAAGGGTTAGGGGTGGTTCTTTTCACTCCTAACCAATATTTTTTACACCAAATCCGATTCTAGAACTAAATACACAACGGTTTGCTTATGTTTCAGTTTTGCCACCCCTAGCCCCTCCAAAGGAGGGGAAGTTGAAAACCATCAACTCTTAAAAGTTGAGGAATTTTAATATCGTTCTTATTATCAAGCTCCTTAAATTCTTGTTTCCATGTTCCCCTACTTTGGATGGTTCAGGTTGCTTCCTTTCTTTGTACTTAATAATGGCTTTAATATTCCCCTCCTTTAGATGGTTCAGGTTGGTTTCTACTCTTTGTATTTTATTGTGGCTTTAATATTCCCCTCCTTTGGATGGTTCAGGTTGGTTTCTACTCTTTGTAGTTTATTGTGGCTTTAAAATTCCCCTCCTTTGGAGGGGTTAGGGGTGGTTCTTTTCACTCCTACTTTTGGATTAGCAATCGCTTAAACGCCATAATTAGCAATAATAAATTCAGCCAAATTATCCATAACATCCAATATCACTTTCTTCACCTCTGCATCTGTAACCCTAAACACCTTTAAACCAAGTTGTTCTAAAAATGCTTGTCGTTCCTGATCATATTCTATTTTACCTTCATGACTTACCCCATCAATCTCAACAACCAACCCCAATGATTTAACATAAAAGTCTACAATATAATTGCCTATCACCCTTTGTCTATCAAAATCAATTTGATAAAAAGATTTATTTCGTACTTGCTTCCAAAATAAAACTTCACTTAAAATTCCTGCTTTACGTTTACTTCGAGCAAGTTGTTTTAATCTAGGATTGTATGGTAAATGTTGTACAAAATTTCTTTTAATAGGTATGTTGTTAATAGTTGTAAGTATTTCCATTGCTTGTTAATTTTAATTTTTAACCACCCCTAGCCCCTCCAAAGGAGGGGAAATAAAACCCATCAATCTCAGTAACCTGGGATTTTTTAATTACTTAATTTATTGGTTTGCTCTACTTATTTTTCTCCATCCCTAACCCCTACAAAAGAAGGGAAATGAAACCCATCAATCTCAGTAACCTGGGATTTTTTAATGACCTAATTTATTGGTTTGCTCTACTTATTTTCTCCATCCCTAACCCCTACAAAGGAGGGGAAATGAAACCCATCAATCTCAGTAACTTGGGATTTTTTAATGACCTAATTTATTGGTTTGCTCTACTTATTTTTCTCCATCCCTAACCCCTACAAAAGAGGGGAAATGAAACCCATCAATCTCAGTAACCTGGGATTTTTTAATGACCTAATTTA
>JBMLOR010000282.1:0-1287 GCA_049242865.1 Chitinophagaceae bacterium
AATTTAATTAACCACCATACAATGTGATGTACTTTTGATTTACAACAAAAGTATTCATTGCTTGAGTGTTCTTAATGTAACGTTGCATTGCACCGTTAGCCACTTGACCAATTTGTAAGCTGCTTTGGTCTCCTTTCAAATCCATTAACACTTTAAAATAGCTAGGCAACGTAAGAACCATGAATGTTGCTCCAATTGGGTGGAAGCTAATTTCTACACCATTGTAGCTAATTTTTTCATTTGCTCCGCTCCCTTCAACTAAGAAATTAACTTGCTGTGCTGCTCCAACTGCATTGTTTGCAATTTTAATTAATTGTCTGTGTCCTAAAGGTGCAAAGATTTTTGGTTGTTCACCTGCAAAACCGTCTAAAACTTTGCTATTAGCACCACCATATAACTTACCATACTCAGTAGCAATATTGCTACTTGTAATAGTTGTACCAGTTACTTTTTTGTAATCTCCTAACCCTGCACCTGGAGTTGCCTTTGCTTGACTATCATTGTATAAAATACGAGTAATCAAGCTATCAAACAAAGTAGTTGGCATTGCTGCAACTGCTGTTTGTGCTGCTGCTGTTATACTTCCTTGCCCTGCACCAGGCGTTAAAGCTGCAATTGCTGTTTTAGTAGCACTTGTTGCACCGTTCCAAAGTTTTGTTTCTAAATCAGCCCCAATTGCTGGAGTAATTTGAATTAAAACTTTTTTATCAAACTCGTCAGAAACAACATTGAACGCTCCAGCTTTCATGCTTTTTTCAAAGCGAGTGCCTTTAAGTACATTATCGTTTACTCTATCTTCATAGTTGAAGGCAACTAATGAAACTGGAGTTTTTTGTGTGTTTAAAGCTATGTTTCCTGTTGCGGTTACTTCGCCTGTGTTTAATGCAGTCATTGCAACCGTAACATTACTTTCCCAAACATCAGCACCGCTTTTAAAACCTTCTTGAATATCAATAACGGCTTCTCTAAATGTTTTGCTGTCTTGGTAAAGTTCTTGTTGGATTTGCTCCAACTCTTGGTAATTCCTTGTAGTACCTGTGTAATTTATTGCCATTTTTTTTGATTTTTATTTTTGAAAATGTTTTATATCTTCTACCAACCAAGTGATTTGCTCAGTTGTTAAATGCTCTTTGCAGTAATCTTCAACAGTAACATTTTTTGGTATTGCTGCTAAAAACTCTTTGTAATTTACCCCATCTTCAAATGGGTTTACAAACTTTATTTCTTTTGCCATTTTTATAATTTACCTCTTGTTTCTAATACTTTTCTAAAATTTTCGCTGTAAGG
>JBMLOR010000283.1:0-6532 GCA_049242865.1 Chitinophagaceae bacterium
GTCACCATAATATCTTCTGCAATTTCTAATATCATCAACGTCGCCACGTTCAAAAACACGCTCAATTACAAAATTTGCTTTTGCATCGTAGTCTATATTCTCAAAAACAACATCCCAAAAAATTCTTTTATGAAAAATAGGTTTTTCTTTTTCCATACTACAAATTTATAAATATTGATGATTGATTGATTAGTTTATTGGTTGATTGGAAGAAGTTCCAAAATATTTTGAGGCTGATAATGAATGTTCTTACGTAGTGTTTAAATATTCATTTATAAACTTAGGAAAAGCATAATTTTTTATATGTTGCATTTTTATCCAAAATCCTTTATTTGTTTTCATTTTAGGCTTTTTTAGTAAACTAATTTCAATAAAATTTCCTTCTATTTTTTGGTGTGTTAAAGTTTGTTTATAAACTTCAGAAATACTTTTAATACTGTAGTCATTATTAGCCAAAACATTGCTTAAAAGTTTGGTTAAATTATTTTTAGTTAAATGTTGTGGTTCATCTGTTTCTATTAAATAAAACTGATGCAAGTTTTGCCAAATATCATTGCCTTCCCTTTTTTCGATATATATTTCTTCTTTGAAATTCAAAATAAAAAAATAAAAAAAACGATATTTTTTTTGGAGTTTCTTTTCTTTTATTGGAAGATTTAAAACAGTTTCAAATTCAAAAGCTTTGCAATGCTTTTTTAAAATACAACTACTACATGTAGGATTTTTTGGTGTACAAACTGTTGCACCAAAATCCATAATAGCTTGGTTAAAGTTTGCAGGATGATTTATAGGCAATAACTCTTGTGCCAACTGAGAGAACATTTTTTTTCCAGCTGTTGAATCTATTGCAGTTGAATTATTAAAATATCTTGCTAAAACCCTATAAACATTGCCATCTACAACTGCATAAGGCAAGCCATAAGCAAATGATGCAATTGCAGCAGCTGTATAACTTCCTACGCCTTTTAAAGTAATAATTTCGTGATAAGCTGTTGGAAATTTTCCATGATAATTATCACGGATGTACCGAGCTGTGAACAATAAATTTCTGCATCTACTATAATATCCTAAACCTTCCCAAAGCTTAAAAACATCATCATCCTTTCCATTGGCCAAATCAATAATTGTAGAATATTTTGCAATAAAATTATTGTAATAAGGTAATCCTTGCTCTACTCTAGTTTGTTGCAAAATAATTTCGGCCAACCAAATCTTGTAGGGGTCTTTTTCGCCCTTCCAAGGCATTGTTCTTGTGTTAATATTTTGGTGCCATTGCAATAGCAATTTTGTGAAATGTTGCTTCATGCTTATTGCTTGAAAAAAATTTCAGTTGCTCCATAGCCAAATCTTGGGTCGTATTGATTTATAAAGTAATCTACTTCTTTTTTTGATTTTAATAAACTATGAATTTCTTCTCTCAATTTACCTTTGCCCACACCATGTATCACTATAAAACTAGTTAGATGTTGATTTACTGCTGCCTCATACCATTTTTCGAATTCATTGATTTGAATGCTTAGTATTTCAAAGTTTGATTTTCTACTAAAATCATCTACTAATTTTTCTATGTGTAAATCAATAACACTTCTTGCAGGTGGCAAATTTTGTTTGGCTTTTGCAATATCATACACTTTAAAACCTGCATTTGATAATTTACTCATATCAAACTTATCATCCTTATCTTCATTTGATTTATATGGAAAAATATCAAACAATTTAAATTGCATCGAAGGTTCATTTTTCTCCTTCATGGATTCGATGCTTTTAAAAAACTGTTTTGGTTTTGGCTTGTAATTTACTTCGTAATATTCTGCCTTTAATTTTTCGGGAAATTTTAACGCAAATTCTATAAAAAAATTAGGACTATCATTTATTTGCTCAAAAGGAAAATCGTGTACATAAAAATCATGAAAAGGTGCTATTTCATTTTTTAACTGAAAGGCAGCCTCGCCATGCAACTCTTGATTGTAAGTAAACGTATAAGCTTTATCAGTTTTATTGATAATGTATACTTTTAAACTTTCAACCACTTCATCATTAAAATCATCTAAACTAAACTTTGGGATAAAACAAATCCAAACACCATCTTCAGTTTTATACTGATTAGGTTTGGGCTTTTCTTTTGGAATGTTATCGATGTAAATTTTTGGAGCAGCTTTTTTTTCTTCAACTATTTTCTTTTTGGTAAATCTGTAGAAGTAAGGGAAATCAATTTGATCCATATAAGCAGGAAACTTAACGCCTCTCACTTCAATCATCACCATTTTTTCGTTTATCAAATCTACTACTTTGCCTTCTTCGTTGCTATGTAGTACAATTATTTCGTCGCCAACCTGATACTTCATTTAATTTAATTGGTTTTACTATTTTTTGGTGCTTGTTTTACTTTTTGGGGCTGCTTAATTTTTCGGGTTAATTTTCTTTTGATATAAGTATCGTCAAACATACAATCAATACTTCGTCGATTACCACAACTCCCTTTTTCTTTCATCGTAATTGAATTACCATTAAAAGTAAAATCAATTACACATGGGTCGCCATTTGCAGTGTAGGTTGCATGATTATCGTCTTTTAAAATCATTGTGCCCTTTAGCTCACCCAAACACTTTCCATTATCTTTTTCCATGTATAAAAAAAACTTATACTCTCTTGGTGTGTATCCATCTCTTATAGATAAAATATTTCTATCGTTAACCGTATAATTGCCACTATATTTATTGTTAATAGCAAGGGTATCAATTGGATTTATAATAGGTTCATTGTTAGTAGTAAGCTCGTTAGACTCATTAACCACAACAATAAAATTGTTATTGCTAAGAGCCCATCCAGTTTTTGTAAATTTTAATTCTCTGCTACCATTAAATTTTTCTCTCGAAATATAAAAAGTAGGTTCTCTATTTATACTTACACTGTAAACATAATTTTTATCATTAACTTCTGATGAATTTAATAGGTTTTTATAAGTTATTAACTTATTATTTTTATCGAATACTAATGTTATTAATCCATTTTTCTTTGGCTTTTGAGCTAAAAGCAATAAATAATTATAGCCAGATTTTTCAATTCTTCCAACTGGCCTAAAAACTGTTTTAGCATCTTTACCAGTCCATTGGTTTAGTAAACTATCAGGAATTACACTACTTAAAACTTTAAGAGAAATTTTTTGAGTATCAGCAAACTTATGAACATTTGAATCCTTAACCTCAAATACATCCTTTATTACCTTAAAAGCCTGTACAAATTGACTAGGTTTTATGGTAGTATCACTATCTAAAACTACCTCATTGTTACTACAAGCAACTAAAAAAAGTAATACAACAAAGCAGTACTTATACATAACACATCTAATTTTTGTAAAAGTAAGGGAATGAAAACATTCACTTTTTTTTAATATGCCTAGAATTTTGTTTATTAATTAAAGTTTATAATTTTTCAACATTTTTTTAATATGCCCTTCCAAAAAAGGTAATTTTCATTTTCTTTACACAAATAATAGAAATGGTAATTAATTTAAGCAGTAATCACAGCTTAGTAAGTAACTGGGTAAGTGAATTAAGGGATATAAATATTCAAAATGATAGAATGCGATTTAGAAGAAATTTAGAACGCATTGGTGAAGTTGCTGCTTACGAATTAAGTAAACAATTGGATTTTACAACTGAAGAAATAAAAACGCCCTTAGGTGTGCACAACAGTAAAAAAATTGCTCAACAACCAGTTTTAGCTACTATTTTAAGAGCTGGTTTACCCTTGCACAACGGCATGTTGAACTATTTAGACAAGGCAGACAACGCTTTTGTTAGTGCATACAGAAAACACAACGATGATGGAAGTTTTGAAATTGCACTAGATTACATGAGTTGCCCCAACTTAAATAATAGAGTTGTGATAATAAATGATCCTATGCTAGCTACTGGTGCAAGTATTGTTAAAACTATTGAGGTTTTAAGGGCTGAATATTCTCCAGCTGCTGTACATGTAGTTTGTGCCATTGCAAGCAAACAAGGTATTGAAAATATACATAAAACCTGTGGCAACGATATTACTATATGGTGTGGTGATATTGATGTAGAACTTACCGATAAAGGCTATATTATGCCAGGATTAGGTGATGCAGGAGATTTAGCATTTGGCAAAAAAATGCAGCAATAATTTTATAAGAGTTCAATAATTTTTTTTGCATTACTCTCATTATTAAAAATACTAAGAAGTAATGCTTTTCGTTTTTCGACTTCAGTTTCTCCAAAAGGCAAATAAAAATATTTTTCAATTTGCTGCACACATTCGGCAACGCCATTAAACTTTATACAAAGCGACTCTACACTGCTACCTTGTAAAGTATCATTATTTGCTAAGCAAAATCTTCCATTGTACAAAGCATTTAACAATTTTAGTTTTATACCAGCACTATTGTAAGATGGTAAAATATGCAGTTGTGCTTTGCTAACTAAATCGCTCATTTCTTTTTCTCCAGGATTTGAAACAATACAAGTATGTGGCAATCTATGTGCAAGTTTTATTAAACTATTGGGTGGATTTTTGCCAGCTATAACTAAAGGAATATTTGTTAATGCAAACACTTTTTGCAACAACCATTTAACTGCTTTTTGGTTAGAGCTAATACTTAAATCTCCATGATACAAACAATAAGTGCCCAAGCCCACTGTTGCATTAATTTGCCAAGTTGTTGGCAAAAAAAGTGGTAGATAACTAGCATGTTTAGCGTTTAAAACATTTGTATAGGTTTGTGCATCTTTAGATGTAACAGTTAAAATTGGAATATCTTTTTTTGCAATAAATTTTTCGTAAATAAATAGCTTTCGGCTTTCGCGGTTACTATAAATTTTTTTTGCAATATTATTGGTACTGTGTGCCAAATGTTGATAGTATTCGTACTCAACATTGTGTGATCTAAGCAGTATTTTACGGTTTTGAAACCTGTTATCTGTTAACAAATAACTACAATGAATGCCTTCTAACAAAATAGGATGATTGTCTTGCAAAAGGTTATTCAACAATTCTTCGTTTCGTCTTGATTGAACAATAAATGGCAGTTTACTTGCCAATTGGTTAAGTTTTAAATTTCTGTGATAATACTTTACCTCAGAACAAAATTGTTCCAATTCTTTTGCTGGTGCCCTGTCATATAAAAAACAATGCAAATGAATCTTAACACCTTGTAGTTGCAAGGCTTCTAACTTCCAATACAAATCAATGACACCTCCAAAATTTGGTGGGTAAGGTACTGTAATAGCTACGATGTGCAAATGTTTTTCCAAAAGGCTATTAATTTTTTTTCTTGATTTTCCCAGTTTAAAGTTTCTCTTGCAACTAAAGTATTATTCTTTAATTGCTGCAATAAAACAACATTTTCTAGTAAATAGTTTAGTGCATTAGTTATTTTTTCTTTTTCGATAGATGGTATTAAATACGCAACATTATGTTTATCATTAATTTCTTGATACTCTGGATAAGCAACACAAAGTTGAGGAATACCCGCCATGATGTAATCAAAAAATCTATTTGCTAATGAATAAATTTGGTTTAACCCATTCGACTCAAATATTGTGATTCCGAGTGTTGCATTTGGTGTAATATTTTTTAAATCATTAGGAATTACTTTTCCAAATAGTTTTACTCTAGATTGCAAATTGTACTGTTGTATCAATTTTTTTGCCTCTTCAAAAAAATTACCTTCGCCATAAATATGTAGTAAGGCGTTCACGTTTTCCATAGCTGGAATTAAATTTTCAAAACCTCTACCTTCATTAACTGCCCCCTGATATAAAATTATTCTGTTATTATTTATGGTTGGCATTGGATGAGGTGCATTGCTAAGAGTTGGTAAATTTTGTATAACTATATAATCAACACCATATCTTTTTTTAAATTCTTGTTGAATAAAAGTATTTACGGTATAACCGTGTATAAATTTGGGAACTGTAAACTTCTCTATACCAAGCCAAATTTTTTGAACCAATGGCCGCCTTACAACTTCAATTAATTCTGTAAACAATTCATGTGCATCGTAAAATCTTTTCTTTCTTTTTATTAATGATGCAAAATAATTGGGCAAAATAGTATCTAAATCAATAGCTCCATACACATCGGTTTTATGAAACAATAAGTGTACAAATAATTTAATATTATATTCAAGATATAGAAAAATGGATTTCTTAAAATAAACCTTAATTCGTTTTTGCTTAAAAACTTGTTGTATTAAAGGTCTACTTTTATTATGCTCAGTTCCAATTAAGGTTACATCAAAACCATTATTTGCAAGTGTTGTACAAATCTTTTGCATTCTTTGATCGTACAACAAGTCATTAATTACAGTAAAAGTAAGAGTAGCTTTTTGCATGTATAGCAAATATAGCTTTCACTTTTTTTTACTAGCATTTTTATATTGTGTTGTTTAATTTTGGTTATATAACAAAAAACCACCTTTCGGTGGTTTGTATTTTTAGTTTTTTTTTGGAAGATATGATGTTACGGAAACGTTTTGAAGTTTTTGTTTCTATCACCAAAATCT
>JBMLOR010000284.1:0-1038 GCA_049242865.1 Chitinophagaceae bacterium
GAAAGTGATGAAGGAAAATACCAAGTACAGAAATTATTAATTAATAAAAATTAGCTTCCATTTTGGTAGCATGCAAAAACAAAAAGGTACAATTATTGGTAAAGCCTTGGTGTTTAGAGGCTGGAAGGATGTTGATACTGCCTTTTAAAAAAAAGCCTCATTAGCATTTAAAATCCAGCTTGTCTTGGGCTACCACTTCCTCTAAAACTTATTTTTAATTGCACTGGTTTACCTCTTGTAATTACAAATTGATAACTTACTAATTCGTTTGTTTTATCCTTGCCATATACGCAACAAGAAAAACCAAATCGCTCACAATCTACCCCTCTATATTGTTTAATTGGGTTATCTGTGGGATTTATTATTCTATCACTTACTGGGCTTGTGGAGTTGCCTGCACTTGCAATATTTAAAGTAATATTTCCACCTTTATCTATTTGGTAAGTTCCTGCTTTTATGGTAAGTGATTCGTAACCCAATTCTTTCATTAATAAAGGGTTGTTAAGTACAAAATCTTTAGGCTCGGTAAAAGAACTACCGCGAAGAGATCTTGGTTGAGAGGGCTGTAAATTAGGTCGAGTAACTTCTTTTTTTGGACCTACTACCTGTGCCTTTTTAGAGTTTTCCTTACAAGACTTCAAGTGTTCATCCATACACGCTGCATCACCACAATCCCAACCACAATTGTCACATCTCAAAACTCCTCCAGAAGAAACTTTTTGTTTAGAAACTGTTGTACTATTAGTTGTTTGTGCATTAACTAAAATACATAATAGTAAATTGCATAGTAAAAATGGAATGATTTTTTTCATTTTCTAAAATTTTAATTTAATGCCTACTCTAATTACAGTTTTCGGCTTCCCTGTTTTGCCTCCCCCTAACCTCCTGTAAAAAGGAAGGAATTTGGAACGCAAAATATTTACAGATGGTTAAAAATATTTTGTAGCCATCTGTTTACTAAATACAAAATACTATCTACTAACTACTATCTACTTCCTTCTTCATACCTTACAAACTCTTATTATAACTCAACTGAAT